>JAYUQN010000172.1:0-2134 GCA_043756725.1 Saprospiraceae bacterium | reverse complement strand
TATAGCCGTACTGAAAAAAAGAATTTTTGGACATACCAACGATATGCTGAATCAACAGAAATCATTGAGTTTCCAAAATTAGATTTTCAATTAAGTTTGGAAGATATTTATCAAGACCTCAATATTCCCATACCCCTTTCTTATGTCTTAAGTGAAATGGATTAAAATGATTAAAAATCCTTATTTTTAGTTTAGAAATCACTTCACTACTGTCCCTAAGGACTCCTTTGGAGAGGGGGTACTTTTACCCTCCTTTTCTGCCTTCTTCTTATTCTGCCAATCCACAATCGGTTGAAACGGTCCAAATTTATGCTGTACTTCTGGAAATGTATCTGCAAAAGGTCCAAACGGGTGGTCAATGGGTTTGCCTTCAATTTTGGGCCAGTCTGTCTTTAAAAATGGGTGCTTGGGTCGAGGTTGGGCATTGATATAGGCTGCCAAATCCCATGCCTCCGTATCTGTCAATTGCGGATTGTCGTAGCTGGCTCCAAACGGCATATTGGCTTTCACATAGCCAGCAAAAGAAGATAAACGAAACAAACCTGCCGCTTCATTATAGCTTTTATTGCCCCACAAAGGTGGATATATTCGTCCGTTTCCCTCTGGCATCGGCAAACCTTGACCGTCAGCCCCATGACAACTTTGACATTTCAGCATGAAAACAACCTTGCCGCTGTCAGAATTTGCTGCTCGATTCAAATATTTCAATTTCATTAAACCCGCTCCTCTGGGCGTTTTGCCTTTGGGAACAGTTTCACCCAACCATTTTATATAGGCTTCAATCGCTTTCATTTCATGGCTTGTTGAATCCAAAGCTTGCCCGTTTAGGCTGCGTTGAAAACAATCATTCACGCGTTTGTAAATCGTTTCAGCTGTACCCGACCTTGCCCGAAATTTGGGATAGGTGGCGGCTACGGCTGTATAATTATTGCCAAACGGTTTTGAACCTGCTTCGATGTGGCAATTTTGACAATTCATGCCGTTTGAAATAGATTTCACCGTGCCATCAGGACCTAAATAATCAGCCGTATGAGCTATCAAATCCCGTCCGTATTGTATCAGTTTTGCTTCATTTTCTTGTTTTATACTGAGGGGGTCGGGTGCTTGAAAAATTTTAGCGGTATCGAATTGTGCTAAAGCTTCTGCTTTTAGGCGATGCTGTTTTCTAATCTTTTCGGTTTCACCGCTGTTAAAATGCCAATAGGCAAGAGTGCCTAAAGCGATAAATGCGAGGGGAATATAAAACCAATATTTCACCGTTGTTAAAAAAGCCAAACGCTGTGGATTGTCTTTAAAAACGGTGGCATTCGTGTGCAAAGTTTTATCTAAACTTGCAAAGGTATGTTGCAAAATAAGCGTTAAACCACAGGCTATAACAGCAAAAAGTAAGATTATTAGGTTAGACATTATAACGGACGTTGCTTTTGATGAAAATTACAAAACGCTGTAAAAATATAAGAAATAAACATTTCACCCTAATAAAATTCGACTTGCTTAATTCGGCAATTTATCCCGCAACAAACCATACGTCCAAGTACCCGCAATCGCACTCAATAAAGTGACCCCAACAACAGCAGCCCCTGTCCCAATTTGTGCAAAAAGAGGTCCCGGACAAGCCCCTGTCATAGCCCACCCAAAGCCAAACAGTAAGCCCCCATAAATCTGCCCTTTGGTAAATTTTTTAGGGTGAAACACAACAGTTTCACCTGACATAGTCTTGATATTGAAACGCTTGATAAGAAAAACTGAAATGGCTCCTACCACGACTGCGGTTCCTATCACGCCATACATGTGGAATGAGGTCAATTGAAACATCTCTTGAATGCGAAACCATGAAACGATTTCCGCTTTCACAAAGACAATACCGAACAATACACCGACGATGAGGTATTTCAAATTGCTGACGGTGCTTTCTTTTTGCACCCTATCGTTGGGTGCATCGCATATAAATTCTTCGTTTCTTTGTTGAAGAATTGTTGATTCATTTACTTTTATCATGCTTTTATAGTTATTTTAATATAATGTGAACAATCAATTTTTATTCAACACATAGTTCTCGGGAGTAGAAAAAACTCCAACGTAAAAATAGATAACTAAAAAACTCCGTTTTTTAACTGATTGAAAATCAATGATT
>JAYUQN010000171.1:0-2136 GCA_043756725.1 Saprospiraceae bacterium | reverse complement strand
AAAATGCTGAGTTTCATTGCCTACGATATCTAAAACGAAATCTGTGCGCTTGTTTTTCAACAATTCTATACCCCTCAGTATGCCAGAGATATTTTTCTGATTATCATTCAATGAGGATACATGTAACAAGCGAATTACTTGTTTTTTATGTTTCAAATTATCGGAGTAGGCTTCTAAATTCACATGTTCTGATTTTTTTTGGAGAAGTGGTAAAAACAAGTCTGTATCCACCACATTTGGTATTTCAACATCTTGGCGTTTCAAATACCAACGATTCAAAGATTTAGATAAAACAATCGCTTTTTTAGCGTATTTAAAAGCAATTTTATTAACAATTTTTCTGAAAACGCTATCAAAATAGCTTTTTTTAGGTGAAAAACCTGACCAATGCTCACTGACCACATAAGGTATTTTATGAAATAGATACAACCACAATGCGCCTATTCCCGCAGGATAAGTGACGTTGAGATGCACCAAATTAGGTTTTTTTTCTGTTTTTAAAATAAAATTATACCCTTTTGACCATGCTTTTGCATAACGCATAAGTTTCAGGAAAGGATTTTTAGTAGCTGGAAAATAGACGGTAATGGTTGTAAACTTGCCTTTTTCAACATCAATTTCATAAGAGATACTTCCCTGAACGGCATATAAAACAATTACACGGCAAAAAGAGCTAACTGCTTCTGCTTGGCGTTTTATAAAATTGCCGAGCAATGGGTCTGCGCGATGCGGAAACCAAGAAGGTAGCCATAAAACGGTTATCTTTTTCATCAATTAATGCGCGGTATTGAGCCTATTTTCACAAATATCTATAAATTGCTTGACAAGTTGTGTGGGGTCAAAATATTGTTCAACATAACGTCTTCCATTCTCACTTTTTTGCATTCTTACTGAGGGGGGGGCTAAAAGACAATTTTTCAAAGCTTCTGCCAACGATGCGGGATTTTCTGGTGTGGCTAACCACCCGTTTTCACCGTTATTTAATACTTCTGTTATGCCACCTTCGTGCGTGGACACAACCGAAATGCCCGCAGCCAAGCCTTCTATATTGGCTATGCCGAGTGATTCGGTTCGTGAAGGCATGCACAATATATCATGGGCATACATTTGAGCATACACCATTTCTTTGGAACAGCTTCCCATGATATGTGTTTGAACATGGGGCATAGCTTGAATTAAAGACTTGATTTCACCTTCAAAACGCTGAGATGCGCCAATAAGGGTTAGTTCAAAAGTATAATCCTTCAAAATGGTTAAGGCTTTACATAAAATATCCAATCCTCCTGTTTGGATATGGCTTTTGACAAATAGTATTTTATAAGGTGCAGTGAAAGGCTTTGTTTTGGGTTTGAAACAGATGGTGTGTAAATCGCTGGTTTGGTACAAAACAGCTATTTTAGCATCAGGGCAGTGGTATTCTTTTT
Source organism: Saprospiraceae bacterium (assembly GCA_043756725.1). Classification (GTDB taxonomy): domain Bacteria; phylum Bacteroidota; class Bacteroidia; order Chitinophagales; family Saprospiraceae; genus JAAFJT01. The sequence goes on along the minus strand of JAYUQN010000171.1, from coordinate 712 downwards.
TTAAAAGAGCCGCCACATATTGCGAACAAGCCATTGTTAAATCAAACCGTTGAGTAGCAAAACGTTCAAATTGGCGGGTAAAAAAATAAAAAAACCACATTTTTTCTAACTGAAACGTTCGCCAAGAAGTATTCAGAGAGAAGTAATCATTGATAAAACCCATCACTTTTATGGTTTTTACTGTCCGTGGGACTCCTTTAGGAGAGGGGGGTAAAAAAAGGCTGGTGAGGATGCCAAATCGGGCATTGCTAAAAAGAATAATATCGAAAGAATAGGTTTTATAAATGTTTTTTATCCGCTTTTGATAAGACCGATTGCGCATTATAAAATCAAAGGCTTGCAAAAGGCGCGGATAATGGGTCGTGAATTTATATATTTTCTCTGAATCCTGAGCCACATCTTCTGTCAAAATCCTAATTTCATGCTGTGGATAACAGTCATTTATCGTCATGAGCATTTCCGCTAAAACAGCGGGTCCGACAATGCGGTTTTGAAACTGATTGGCACAAAATAAGATTTTCATATATTATAAATAATGGTTAATTTTAGCAAAGATTTAGGGTAAGTTTTTTGAGAAATATTGAATCTGATTTAGATTTTTTGTAAAAAAATCGTTGCTGTAATTTTTTGTGTGCAATAGGGCATTTTTTTCAATAACCTTGTTAAAATGAACCACGTAGAGACGTTGCACTGCAACGTCTCTACAATTGCC
>JAYUQN010000170.1:0-5497 GCA_043756725.1 Saprospiraceae bacterium | reverse complement strand
GTTATAAAAAGACGCAAATTAGAAATGTCGTGGATTCACTTGCCAGAGTGGGGGGTATTAAAATTGATGTGGTTGACCGTTCTCAAGGATTAAATATTAAAACGGGCGATATGGAGTCTATCCTTAGCCTTGTGACAAATAAATTGATTGACGTGCTCTTTAATCTTGAAAAAGGCTGGTCTGTCGCACCTGATAAAGTAGATATGATGAAAGGTGTCAGAGAGGTTGGCAAAGTAGATGATGGCAAGGATAAAGTGGTAAGTCAAGTGGGGGATTACATTTTTATGGGTCCCTTTGCAGGCTTGATGGGGTCAAAATTTAATGAGCAATATATCCCCGATGACCAATATGTTTTAAAAGATATAAAAGACATCCGCACCAATAAATTTGTCTTGAATTTAAGTAAAACAAGTACCATTAGAGTACCCGTTCATACAGCAGGTAATATTGGAGCAATCTATGGATTATTGGGCAACGACCCTCAATATTTCAGAATTGTCAATATGGAAGATGCGACTTTTCAAAGAAAAGATGTCAGTTTTTTCATCAATGGCAAATTTGCGGATGGCTTTGGCGAATGGGTAAACGCTGTTTCTGTCAATTTTAGAAAAAAATACAGCAACGGGCAAGAGGATGTAACAGGACGTGTGTCTTTTTTACCTGATGATTTAAAAAAAGGAATTCAATTAAAATCAGTTGATTATCCAAGGTTAGGCATTACCACCGATGATTGGGAAGAATATGAATACCAAATTAAATGGGATATCAATGGCAAAGCCATTCTCAATCCACCCAAAGAAACGGAATGGTTTAAAGCCAGAACGCCAATGGTGACGCTGAATTTTCCTTTTGACAAAGAAGAGGTCATTATTGATGCCGATAAAGCCGCATTTACAGAGAAAGGCATCAGTGCGGTTCAGGTTGTTTTCGCCTCCCAAATAAGTGGTGAAAAAAAAGTGGTTCGGTCTGTATTAATTCGGGCTTCTGATACCGAATTTACTAAAAAAGTCAATATTTATCATGACCCACAGCAGCCTATTGTGTGTAAAATAATCTGGTATTCTACGCAAGGCGAAAAGACAATGCCTTTAGAAGTGCTAAAAGAGACGAACTATATGACCTTAATTCCAAAATAACGAGCAGATGAGACTATACGTCGTAATAACCTTATTTTTTTTGACCCCCTCATTATCTGGGCAATCTATCAGTATGGATAGAGGGGTAAGAGTCGCAGGGCTTTGGTGTTTTCCTTTGGTGACCGATTCATTGACTTATCTGTATTTGCCCAACGAAGCCAAATTGGCTTTAGATGAAAAAAAGATACCACAGTTTTCTTTTGTTCGCTATGCCAATAGTACTATTGAGAATGCCAAAACTACCACGGGTTCAGACAATAGCATAACAGAAGTGGGTGGTGGTGGCGTCCTACATTTTTTAGTCACCTATGAAACGCCAAAATCGAAAATAAATCAGGCAGAAGCAGCTTTACGAGAATTGCTAAATGTGCAGGATATAAAAATCAGAGGGCCTGTTATTTTCAAAGAAGGACAATATGCCTTGATTTCTTCTATCATCAATACAGACAAAGGTGTAGAAGAAAAGAAGATTTTGACATCCGGCAACGCCCCTGTTTTAGAAGGTGGCAGAATTGCACTTTCCTTTGAATTGACTGCTAAAAATTCAAAACTATTGTTGGAGAGTTTCAAAATGGCCACGCCCGATATATCACTGGTTTTTGATTTCACTTTTAGTGGTTTGAGTGATGCTTTTGATGCACTAATAACCGTAAAATGGTCTGAAATAGCCAAATCGGAACAGATGAAAGCAGGGGCTTCGGTTTATTTTGTGAGTGGTGAAGTCGAAAAAAGCTTAGACGAACTAATCAAAAACAATGCGATTTCCATTAAAACATCGGGTAGTGATACTAAAATGGAAGCCTTGATTAACAATGTCTATCCTAAGTTAACAGAAATGTTGTTTCAACCTGTCGCACCTGAACAAATGCCGTCCGCCGACAATTTGGCTAATGCAGTATCGGGTATGGTGCAAGGTCTTGTGCAATCTTCGATGAAGGCTTTGCCAGCCATTTCAGTAAGTGCGGGTTATAAGCTAAAAGACATTAAAAAAGAAGGACAATCCACGCTCTCTTTTAACAGCCGAAACAATGTGGAGCGACATTATATGATGGCTTTTAACATGGGTAATTTGCATAAAAAATACGGCAATGACCCCCGTATTTTCAAGACGATTTCATTAGAAGATGTTGATTTTCAACAACGTGAAATTGGGGTAATGATAGACGGAAATTTAGTACCTGAATTTGATAAATTGATAAATAATGTCACCGTTACGTTAAGAAAAAAACATGAAAATCAAACCACAACAGTTAGGGAAATAAACCTCACAAAAGGGCTTTTAAAAGAAACGGATTTCCCTAAAATGACTTATAACGCTGTGGGTGATAAGGATAGATTGGAATGGCTCAATTATGAATATGAGGTGAAATACAGTTTTATTGGTGGCAAACAATATGAAACGAGTTGGATAAGACAATCCAACGCCATGATAAATGTTTTTACACCCTATCAACGCAAAACAGTGCAATTGGAAGCAGACCTCGCTCTTTTACAAAAACAGCAAGTTCGGGCAGTTATTGTGCGGCTTGAATATCCCTTCTTTGGGGAAACTCAAAAGATGCAGTTGACAGTAAAACCCAATGAACCTTTGAAAGACAAAGTATTTGACATGACTTTACCCACGGGTAGTTTTGAATACAATTACTTTTTGACTTGGATTCTCAAAGACGGTACTGAAAAGAAAACAAGCGGCAAAACAGATAGTGGGCTTTTATTTATTGATAATTTTAATTGAAGAAGCGGGTATCATACCCCCCTCAGTATTTTCACCATTTTAACATCACAACTATCCAATGAAAATGAAAATTTTGTTCTATACTTTTTTATTCAGCTTCTGCACAATACAAAGCAAAGCGCAAGAATTAGATGCCAATAATCGCTTAACTGTTGCACTTAACGATGGTACAAAAGTGAACTTAATTGGCAAAGCTATGCCGATTGGCAGCGAAATGGTTTCCAATGATTTCTATTATTTGCCAACCAATTTGCGCTTGGCTAAAAAAGCCGATGGAACACCTGAGTTTCTATTTGTCAAATATACCACTGAAAAAGATGCCACGGCTGGTGGTGTACAAGGTGCCATTATCCATTTTTTGATGGAATGGGGGTTGAACGTTGACCAAAGAAAAGAAGCTGAACAAAAATTAAAAGAATTATTGGGAGGTGGCAAAGCTCCCACAGAAGGGTCTTTATTTTCAAAGCAACCTTTAAAAAGAGATAAAGGCACAACGAGCAATGCCCGAATTTTAGGACCTGTTGATTTGATGAGCAATGAATCCTCTTTCAAAATTTACAGTGCCAGCCTATCCGATGCCAAGATTATGCAATCGGGCAGAGCACCTACGCTTGAAGGGGCAAAAGCCATCGTTGCTGCCAAAATGGATAAATATGCGGCACAGCTTTTAGCTGCTACTTTGGATAAAACCAAATCTATTGCCGACCTCTCGTTGGAAATGCAGTTTAGTTATCAAGCTAAAATTCCTGCGGTAAAGGGAAGTGTGGTGATAGATTGGACGAAGGTGAAAGGCAGTTTTGAATCTCTTTTTGCTTCTAAGAAGTATGGTCATTATAGGGATGGGCTTTATGAATCGCATACTATAACTTACAATGAAATGCAAGCAGCATATTCTTATTGCATGGAACACAAAGCCATAACAGTTAATATAGATTTAGGTGGACGGACTCAAGCGGAACAAGAGGCTGCCAATAAAATAAGCGAACTGTTCATGCAAACTTTCGCCAATTTTATTGCTGATAAAAGTTTTGAGGATAAGGGCGATAAAGATGACGCTCCCCAAGAAGACCCCTCAGTAGCAACATCAGCGCAAAAACTGAAAGAACAAGCAGCTTGGGCGCATAATTACAAAATCAATGTTACAAAAATAAAGCAACATTTTTCATCAGGACTTCAGACAATTACGCTCAATCAAAGATTCAATTCCACTTTTAATGCTCCATTGAGCGGTAATCTTTTAGCGTGGTACGACCAAGTTAAAAACAATACTAAATGTATCTATTCCGTCAATCTCAACGACCCGTTTTTTGACCACCGCATCATCAATTTTATATTGGATTTAGATGGCAAAGAAATGTTTGAAACAGAAGCAAATTACGTAACCGTAAATGTTCGAAAAAAAAGAGACAAGGGTAATTCGTTTGCGGATAGAATTGTCATTGATAAAAAGTATTTGACTGAAAAAGGTAGCAATTCTACGGTGATGTATGCACGGGGCGAAGATACCAATCCCGATGTTTTTGAATATCAAATGCAGTGGAGTTTGAGAGGTGGTAATATTTTTCCACCGGTGCCACTGTGGGAAAAAGGCGAATGGGCAGGTATTACACTTGCACCGCCTGTAAAACCCCGATTGATAGAATTTGAAGCCAATTTGGAGCAACTGAAAGAAATGGGCATCAGCCGAGCAACGCTGCAAGTGCGCTATAAAAAATTTAATGAAGAAATTGAAGAAAACCTTCATGTCTCGCCCGCACAAGGGCAAGCCTTGGTCAATAAAAATATTTTTACCGATAAAGACACCAAAGGTTATGTCTATCGCTTGGTCTTAAATCACACGACGGAAGGGAAGTTGGCTTTGCCGTGGAGTGCTAAGACTGCGGATAACTATGTTTTTGCAACGATACCGCCTGATTTGAAAGATAAGTCTTCTAAAATATTTCAAGAAGCAAAAAAAATAGGCAATATCATTAAGTCTGCTGATGGGAAAGTACCAAACGCAGAGACAATTATTGATACATTCAAAGAGATTTTTGACATTGTTAAACCTAAGAAAAATTGATATTATGAAAAAATCAATCCTTTATATAGTGCTTGTATGCCTATTGAGTGGAAGCTCTCTAAAGGCGCAAGAACCCGCAGCCGCAGGTACAACCAGTGGTGGCAGAGTAGATTATCCAGTTTTTTTAGATAAAAGTGATGATTTGGGAAAAGTGCTTGCCTTTCAATCCAAAGACAATCCCAATGATTATTACTATCTGCCCAATCAAGTACGTGTGAAAACCAATGACCAAGGCGTTTTGATAATGGGCTTTCAACAATATGTCAAAAATGAAAAATCAGGAGCAGACGCAGAAGAAACACGCACCAAAGGCAGTGGTGGTGGTTATTTTTGGATGACTGTAGGTTTCGGTTTAACCCCCGAAGACCGTCAAGATGCTGAACGCAAGTTGCAACGCCGAAAACCAGGTTCACGCCTAATCGGTGCTATGGCGTATGAAAGCGGCACCGCCGAATTGGTGAGTTTTGGCGTAAAAGACAAAACCGATTCTAAAACTGAATTGTTGGGGGTTGCCAATGCCCCTTTGATGGAAGGTGATGCCGTTGCAGTAAGCATGGTTTTAGA
>JAYUQN010000169.1:0-2137 GCA_043756725.1 Saprospiraceae bacterium | reverse complement strand
GTCTGTTAAGCCTTTTTTATTGTACATATCAAAAAGTTCATTGACAGCATCAGAGCGTTGTGTTAATCGGGTTTTATGATGCACAGGCACTTTCAAATTGGGATAAGTCACTTCATCTCTATCACACAACAAAAACTCACCATCGCGAATACCATCGTTCAAATCTCGGTTGATGATGTGAACAACAGCGCCTTGTTTTATCAATTCACGGGCAACTCTGAGCGACACGTCGTAGGCATATTCATCTTCACAGAGGGTTCTACCGCCTACTGTTGCTTGTGCGCCCGGGTCGGGCCCACCATGTCCACCTTCGACATAAAAGATTTTATTTTTCAGTTTTTTACTGACAAGGGGCACATCTTGATAGTTTTTACCGAAAATGGCATAACGGCGTGTTTTACCCGACACCAATTTTTCAGCTGCTAAAACATTGTCATTTTTGTCATTTTCAGGCACTTTAGAGCGAGGAATGCGGCTGCCACGGCAGTTGAGAATATGGAAAGGGACATATAAAAAGCCATTGGCTTCATAGGATTCTGCTCTGACATTCGCCTTCAATAAGTCTGTATTATAGGATTGTATGGCTTGTGCCACTTTCAAATCACCGATACTTGTCGAACTTCTGATGTTTTTACCATTGTATTCATAAACATAAATGGGCAAGCTATAAGTATTTCCTTTGGTTAAGGTACTTGATTTGGTCAATTGGTTAATTTTCAGAAAGTGTTGTTCATTGCAATTGTATTCATCCAATTGATAGCGTTGTAACACTTGGGCAACGCTCATATTTTTCGTCAATTTGAATGTTAAATAGGAAGGTTGCGTGGCTTTTTGAAAACTACTTATAGGGATACAAAAAAGCATTAAGGCAAACATAATAACACTATGCCTTATCATTTTTTTTAACAGCGCATGAAATGGACGATTTTGTATCATTGAGTTTTTTATAAGGCGACAAAATTACAATTTTCAATGGACAATTTACAATTTACAATGGACAAATGACAGTGAACAATTTACGATGGACAAATGACAATGGACAATGTTGTGATTATCACCACATTGTCCATTGTCATTTATACATTGTCATTTGTCCATTAATCTACAACTTTATATTTATTGCCATCTTTGACGACCACTTTGGCATCTTTATAACCCGCTGTTTTCACTTTAGCTTTGATGTCTTTGGCTTGTTGCAAGGTTTTTATACCATCCATAATGAAGAGGGTAATATCACCTTGTTTCACTTGGTCAATTTTCCAAATTTGCCCAACTTTAGAATCATCAAACCATTCCGCATTTTTCATAGCAGCTATTTTTACTTTAAAAGTTTTATCATCTGCGATGTCTTTTACAGCCGTTGTATTGTAGTTTTTAGGGGTTGTTGCCTGTTTTTTAGGTTGAGGAAGCGGTTTAGGCTTTGTTTGTCTGGGTTGAACGGGTTTAGGTAGCGGGGTGAAAATATTATTTTCAACAGCTCTGGCATTTTTTTCTTGCACCACATAAGTGCTTTTATAGCCCAAATCCAACACTTTTTTCATAGCCGCATCAGCTTCTGCTTGCGATTTATAAATGCCTAAACGAACTTTCTGTGTGCCACTTTCAGGGACAATATAAATATTACCCACCGTTTTTAAATCATCATATTGTGATAAATTCAAGATATTTTCATTGCCTGTCACCATCAATTGAATGGCAAAAACGGGTATTTCAGTCGTTTTCACAGTTACTTCGTTGTATGCAATTGGAATGGCGGCGGGTCTCGCAATCGTTTTTTTATCAGGCTCAACAGAAGCCACTAAAGCATTTTTATCTGAAACGGCAGATGGAATCAAGGAAAATTCACCAATTATCTTGGTTTTCAAATCAGCCGTTTTTACCGATTTTTTTCCGATAACGAAGCCTTCTTTCGAGTAGGTTATTAAATAGGTATTGGTAGCTGAAAGATTAAATTTGAACCGTCCATTTTTATCCGTCAATGTCTCCATCTGTACATTGTTTTCTTGATTGGTGGCGCGCACCAATACACCTTCCAGACCGTCTTCATTGGAAGCGTCAAACACCCTGCCTTTGTATTCTGGAATAACAGGGGCATTCATTTGAACAGGTACTTCTCTTTCAAGATTGACTTCAACAA
>JAYUQN010000168.1:0-2138 GCA_043756725.1 Saprospiraceae bacterium | reverse complement strand
ATACGTAAAACTCCACGCCATCAAACATGTTAAAGCTATAGCGAGAGGGCGACGATGAAATTTCAAATTTTCGATTTTCATTTTATGTATTTTTAGGTATTAAAAAATAGGATTAATGGGACTTTACAAAGATAACAAATTTTCAGAACTTTCAGTTTAAATTGAAAGTTAATTTTTTAAATAAATTTTACTTGACAATATCTATTATTTGCGTAGTTTTGTAACACTATGAAATTCAACTATCAAAAAAAATAAAAATAATGAAACAAACGTCCTTTATGAGATTTAATAACAACATACTGAGGGGGGGGCTTTTCCTACTTTCTTTAACCCTTACCACCGCTTCGTGCGACCTTTTTAGAAAAGCAGAAACTTCTAAAGTGCCGAAAAAACCAGTACCCAAAGACGATGATAAAAAGCCACAAGGTACGGTTTTGGTGGATACTATTCGCTGGAAAACTGACCCCAAATCTAAGCCGCCTGTGACGTCTTCGGGGCAAACCCCTACGCCGCCTGTTGTGATAACAGACCCGAATTACAATCCCAACACGGGAACAGTGACGCCGCCTGCCAATAGGACCTATTCGATGGCTGTTTTGTTGCCTTTTAATACGGCGCAATTTGCGGAAGGGTCGAACCCTCCTAAAGCTCAATTTGCCCTTGATTTTTATGCGGGGGTGAAAATGGCATTGGACTCGTTTTCAAAATTACCGTCCAATTTGACGGTGAATGTTATGGATTCACGTGGCGATTTCAACAGCGTAGCAACACGCTACGAAGTTACGAAAGCCGATATGATATTGGGACCCATTGACCGCAATGAAGTGGTTTCAGCAATGGCTTTTTCGACGCGCAATAATATACCTGTCGTGTCACCCTATTTTCCAACGGGCGATGTAGAAGGAGGAAATCCTCGTTTTATCCAAGTGAAACCGAGTTTGAAAACCCATTGTTTCAATATAGTCAGTCATATTACAAGTCATTATCCAAACAGTCAGATCGTGATAGCGGCTCGTAGTAAAGACAATGAAACGGCGCGTTTTACTTATTTTGAAGAAGCCAATAAAACGTATAGTGCTGGTCAATTTGAAGAATGGCGCATCGAAGACGAGCTAAATCTGAATCCCGACCCTTATATTGATAGGACAAAAACAACCGTGTTTGTGGTGCCTTCTTGGAATGAAGCCTTTGTTGCTTCTTTTTTGAGGAAGATAAATGCGTCGCCTCGTAAAGGTCAAATTGTGGTGTATGGCATGCCGCAATGGCAAGATTTTACGGCACTCAATGGTTTATATGAATCGTTGAAAGCGCATATCAGTAGCTCCACTTTTATTGAAGCCAGTTCGCCAGAAGTTAAATATTTTAGAAGCCGATTTTTATCGAAATATGGCAAATTGCCTAATTCTGATTCGTTTTTAGGATACGATTGTGCTTTGTATTTCGGTAAGATGTTGCTGCAATACGGCTCCAATTTTCCAGAATATTTGAACCAAGAGCAGCAACAGGTTTTGCATACAAAGTTTTATTTCAATCCTGTGTATCGCAATGTAACGGTGAGCGACGATGTGAGCAGCAATATATCCAAAAATGAAAACGGCTATGTTAATATATTGCGTTTTCAAGGCGGTAGTTTCAAGTTTTCAGAATAAGATTTTCATATCGTGAAATCTGTAAAATGCTCCAAGAGTTTCAACCTTTTGGAGCATTTTTTTTGAAAGACTGCTGTTCATACAATGAAACCTACCATTCATACAGTCAACTTAATTTATCTGTTTCAAAATTTTGAAATAACTATTTTACAATATAATTTAGTAGCGAAATTATAATCATGCGAATCAAAACCTCAATTAAAGAGACACGATGTTAGTTGTTAACTCGTTGTACAGGTTTCTATCAATTTGTTATCCTTAATTAAATTACCTCCGTTTCCCTCAATCCGAACCATTGGGTTGAGGGATTTTTTTTAAGTCAAGTAAAAAGAGATTTGCTTAGGGACGAAGTAAAAAATAAGATACCCAAAGTAGAAAAAACCAAAAGACGATTTGTTTTTCTTTTTTATTAAAAAATGAAATTTTTTAATAAAAAAGAAAAACAAATCGCCTCCTTCTTCCTGCGTGTGGGTATGTTATTTTTTACGC
>JAYUQN010000167.1:0-5504 GCA_043756725.1 Saprospiraceae bacterium | reverse complement strand
AATCAATTATATAGCACAGTAAGATACCCGACAACAAGATTTTAAACTAAAGTTCGGCTCGAAGCAGCTTGAATGTATTAATTCATTAACTAAACTCTCTCTATTATGAATCAAAAAGTTTCCTCGCTCCTAAAATTTGGCGTAGCGATGCTATTTTTGATGGTCTTAGGCGCAACTTCCCTATCGGCTCAACGGCGGATAACGGGTAATGTTAGCGATGAAAACGGACCTATGCCAGGCGTGAGTGTCGTTGTAAAAGGCACGACAACTGGCTCAGTAACAGATGTTGATGGCAATTTTGCCCTTGACTTGAAATCCAACGACCCCGTTTCGATTGTCATTTCTTCTGTCGGTTATTCCGTACAGGAAATTGCAGTGGGAACAGAATCTAATTTCACCATTAAGCTTGCCGAAGATGTTTCGACATTGGGTGAGGTGGTTGTAACGGGTTATACGTCTGATACCAAACGTAATACAACTGGCTCGGTCTCAACCATTAAGCCAAGAGACTTGGCAACGATTCCAACAGGTAATATTGAGCAGCAGCTTCAAGGTAGAGCAGCAGGTATTACGGTTATTACAAATGGTCAGCCGGGTACAAACAGTATTGTGCGTATTCGGGGTTTTGGCTCTTTCTTGAGCAATGAACCTTTGTATATCGTAGATGGTGTACCTGTTACGAATACCAATTTCTTAGCGCCTGATGATGTTGAATCAGTTACTGTTTTGAAAGATGCAGCAGCAGCTTCTATCTATGGTGCAAGAGCTTCGAGTGGTGTCATTGTTTACACGACCAAACGTGGTAAAAAAGGCGACAAAAAAGTACAAGTTAGCTACGATGGTTTGTATGGTTATACAGACCCGGGAAAAGGGGCAGAAATGCTTAACCCACAAGATGCAGCCACTTGGGTATGGCAAGCTTTGAAAAACACAGCGACTGCTGACGGTAAGGCATTTGCGCCCAATCACCCACAATATGGCACAGGTCAAACGCCTGTTTTACCTAATTGGCTTATTGTAGGCGCAAATTCTGGTGCGAGTATCACGAATGTTGACTTAGCAGCAGAAAAACTTAAATACAATAATGACCAATCTAAAAGAGGTCTTTATTTGGTAACACCTGCTAATAAAGAAGGAACTGATTGGTATGCCGCCATTACAAGAAAAGCACCTTTGACACGCCATAACCTCGGCTTCTCTGGTGCTTCTGACAATGCGCGTTTTTATATTGGTATGGGTATGCAAAACCAATCGGGTATTGTGTTGTATAACGAATTTAAACGTTATGACTTCCGTGCTAATAGCGAATTTGATGTAGCAAAAGGTTTCCGTATCGGACAGAACCTTCAGTTTACCTACCGCAGTGTTCAAGGACAACAAGGTGCGAACAACGGACAAGGGGTTGCTGAATCAGAAACAACGCTTCAACAAGCGCAACGTATGCCAACCATCATTCCTGTTTATGACGCTTTTGGTGGTTATGGTGGTACACAAGCCAAAGGTTTTAACAACCCTCGTAACCCAAGAGCTATTTTGGATAGGTTAGCGGATGATAGAAGCTATAATATTGGCGGTTTTGGTAATATCTATGCTGAATTAGACGTTTTACCGGGTTTGACCCTTCGCAGTAGCTTAGGTGGTGACTATGGTAATAACTATTTTACGCAATATACTAAAATCTCTTATGAAAATTCTGAAAACTTCACAAGTTTCCAGTTTCGAGAAGGTTCTGGCTATTCTTATAGCTGGGTGAATACAAACACCTTGCGTTACAACCAAAAATTTGGTGTGCATGGCGTTGAAGCCCTTGCTGGTATCGAAGCTCTAAACACAGGCAAATCTCGTAACGTATCAGGTTTTGGTCAAAACCCTTACTTGCAAGATGTGAACTTTGTTACCCTTGTTACGGCAAACGGAAGCCCCGCTACAACAAGTAACTTAAACTTGGGTGTTAATTTCTACTCTCAGTTTGGTCGCTTAAAATATACTTACAACGATAAATACTATTTAGAAGGTGTTGTTCGTCGTGATGGTTCTTCTCGTTTTGGTGAAAACAACCGCTATGGTGTCTTCCCTGCGGTATCTGCGGGCTGGCGTATTTCAGGTGAAGATTTTATGAAAAGCATGGGTGCTATCAGTGATATGAAACTCCGTGCTGGTTGGGGACAAATGGGTAACTCTAATGCGGTGAACCCAACCAACCAATTTACTTTATTCGCTAATGATTTGGCATTAGGTTCTTATCCAATTACAGGTACTAATAATAGTGCAAGCCCCGGTTTCTACCAAGCTCAAATAGGCAACCCTGATGCAAAATGGGAAACAAGTACAACAACCAATATCGGTTTAGATTTATCTATGTATAAAGGCAGAGTAGAGCTTTTACTCGACCTTTGGACAAGAAAAACAAGTGATTTGTTGTATCAAGTACCTTTACCAATTGTGGGTGGTTTGGCAAGAGCACCTTTCAGAAACGTAGCCAATATGACAAATAGCGGCTTAGACCTTCAATTAACCACAAGAGGTAAAATAGCGGGTGATTGGTCTTATGACATAACAGCAATCGGGTCTTTCTTGACAAACAAAGTGGATAAAATTGCAGAAAACGTTCCTTATTTCGATGCGAACCCACCTACTAACCGTTTGAGTGCGCCACCTATCCGCAACTTAGCGGGCTATGCTTTATCAAGCTTCTTCGGTTATAAGGTGTCAGGTTTATTCCAAAATGCGGCTGAAGTATCTTCATCACCTGAGCAAACTGGCAAAGGCGTTGGTCGTTTCAGATATACAGACGTTAATGGCGATGGTAAAATATCAGCTGACGACCGTACCATTATTGGCAACCCTGTTCCAGATTTTACGGGCGGTTTGACATTGGGCGTGAATTATAAAGATTTTAGCCTTAGCACGTATCTATATACGTCAATTGGAAATGAAATTTTCAATATGAGTAAATGGTACACAGACTTCTATGCGTCATTTACAGGTCAAGCTATCAGTTCAAGGGTGAAAAACTCTTGGTCACCAAGCAATACAGGGGCTACTATTCCTATTTACGAATCAGCCTCTAACTCAAGTACCAATATTGAACCCAACTCTTATTATGTAGAAGATGGTTCTTACTTGCGTATGCAAAACCTCACATTGTCTTACAATGTACCAAGCAAATTGACGGCTAACATATTTAAGCGTTTGCGCGTGTATGCGTCTGTTAATAACCTATTTACGCTCACTAAATACCAAGGCTTAGACCCTGGCGTAGGTGGTGCAGTTGACACCGCTTTTGGTATTGACATTGGCAACTATCCTGTAACACGCAGTTTTATGTTAGGAGTTAGTGCTGGTTTCTAAATTAATGATGAATGATAAAGGATTAATGATGAATATTTTGACCTATTGAAAGTCATAAAATACTGAGGGGCAAAATATTCAGCATTTATCCTTTATCCTTCATCATTATATATTTCATTAAATAAAATTTTTTAAAAAAAATGAAAAAGATAATTAATAAAAAAGGTGCTTTTTTATCTCTTTTTGTGGCTGTTCTACTCATTATATCAGCCTGTAAAGATGATTTTCTCAATGTCCCCGCACCGGGCGCACTTTCAGAAACTTTGTTGGCAAACAAAGATGGCGTTGAGGGTATGCTTATCAGTGCCTATGGTATGCTACTGGGTAGAACATTAGGCGATAGATTTGGTGGACCGAGCAACTGGGTAAGCGGTAGTATTCAAGGCGCAGATGCCAATAAAGGCTCTGACGCAGGTGATGCTGCTGTCATTAATCCTGTTCAACGCTACGAAGCGGGTTCAACCAACAATATCCCCCGTTTTAAATGGGCGGTTTCGTATGAAGGTATTGCACGTGCTAACACCGTTTTAAGAAACGTTGGTAAAGCAGCAGATATGCCTGCATCTGATAAAACCAGAGTAACGGCTGAAGCTCGTTTTTTAAGAGCTGTTTACTATTTTGAATTGCAAAAACATTTCAATAAAGTACCTTATATTGACGAAGCAACAGCTGAACCAGGAAAAGTTAAAAATAGTGGTACTGTATGGACTCAAATCGAAGCAGATTTTAAAGCGGCTTATGATGCTTTGCCTGAAACACAGGCAGCAGCAGGTCGGGCTAACAAATGGGCAGCTGGTGCATTCTTAGGAAAAGCGTATTTATTCCAAAAGAAATATACAGAAGCGGCGGCTATCTTGGAAACCGTTATTGCAAGTGGTAAAACAACTAATGGTGCAAAATATGGTTTAGTGGATAACTTTGCTGATGCTTTCAGTGCTACAACAGAAAATAATAAAGAACATATTTTCTCTGTTCAAGCTGCGGCGGGTACAGGTACTGAGCAAAATGCTCAACCAGAATTGGTTTTGAATTTTACTTACACAAGCCCTGCTGTGGGTTGCTGCGGTTTCTTCCAACCAAGTATTGATGCCTCTAACTCATTCCGTACAAATGCAAACGGTTTACCGCTTCTTGACGGTTCTTACAATAGTCCAGCCAATGCGATTAAGAATGACCAAGGTATTGCTTCGGCAACAGCTTTCACACTTGATGCAGGCAATGTGGACACACGCCTTGACCATACAGTAGGTCGTCGGGGTGTTCCTTACATAGATTGGGGCGATCACCCGGGTCAATCATGGGTACGTGACCAAGCAGATGCGGGTCCTTATTCTCCTAAAAAATTGATGGTATCAAAAGCTGCATTTGCCTCTACAACAGATGGTAGTTCTTGGACAAGAGGTTTCACCGCTTTGAACTTTCCTGTTATGCGCTTTGCTGATGTCTTATTAATGGCTGCTGAAGCACATTTGGAAAAAGCAGGTCCAGATTTGACTAAAGCAAAGGACTATATCAACTTAGTACGTGCAAGAGCGGCTCTTCCTGTTAACAATATTACTGCGGCTGTTAAAACCAAAGTAGGTACTTATACAGCTCTTGCAACCCAAGCTGAGGCACGTACTGCTTTGCGTATGGAGCGCAAATTGGAATTGTCACAAGAAGGACACCGTTTCTTTGACCTTGTGCGTTGGGGTATTGCAGCTGATGAGATTAACAAATACCTTGCTTTTGAAAGCGCATTGCTCAAAAGCCGTTTTGGTGGCGTGAAATTCACAGCCAATAAAAACGAATATTTCCCTATTCCACAAACGCAGATTGACTTACAAGGTAAGGATGTCTTGACGCAGAATCCAGGGTATTAATCGCTCTTTATTTTAATAAAAAATTGATACTATACTGAGGGAGTATGATTTAATTACGAATTATGAAATTAACGCTTAGTTGCACTTCCCTAATTTTTAATTAAATCATACCCCCCTCAGTATTTCACTAAAAAGCCTTTGTACGAATTGTACAAAGGCTTTTTTAGTAAATTACTGATGTTGTACTTTGTGGTAAGTAGTAGAATTGAAATAAACGCTGTTATTGACTAACCACGTCCTTTAGGGCGTGGGCTATGAATAGAGCTTAATTTAGGCTTTAGCCACTTAACT
>JAYUQN010000166.1:0-2139 GCA_043756725.1 Saprospiraceae bacterium | reverse complement strand
GCATGAATTTCCCACATCCCTCGACGCCTCGCCATATCGGGGTCGAGCCTCAAAAGACGTTGGTAATTGGCTTGGGTGTGGTAGCGTCTGGGTGTTTTAGGCAATTGAAGTTTTTCAATGGCATTGTTTTGACTTGCCGCGTATTCGGGTAAAAACAATAGACACGTGAAAAAACTTAGGAGAATAAAAGAATAGGAAAGCGTAAAATGCCTATTTGGGCTTGACAATGACTGTAAAAATAGTGTTACGCTTTTAACAATTTTGACAAAATCTAATTTAGGTTGAGTGTTGAGTGCTGAGTGCTGAGTGCTGAGTGTTGAGTGTTGAGTGCTGAGTGCTGAGTGCTTGAACGGGTGCATATTAAGTTTGTTTTATGTTATAGAAAAAATAAGTTAAAAAGTTGATGTTTTTCATGGCACAAAGTAAAAAACTTTCTGTCATTTATTTTGGGGATTGATGGGGTCTGTTTGGGGTGTATTGGGGTCATTAGGCGGTAGATTGACCCACCCAGGAGGGTAAATGCGAAAGTAATCATAAATCTTTTGCTGGAAATAAGGTGATACAAGACCTTTAGGCAGTTTGATATTTGCCATTTTCAGTTTTTCATACAAGGTTTTGCGATTGATGCCCAACTCTACTTTGGCAATGTATTCACGTGTTTTAAAACGATACATAATTGATTAAGTTTAAATGTTACAAAAAGCTTTTTTCAAATGGATCGGTTGCGTAAAAATTAAAACAAGGGTTGTGTGTGTGCATGACATACCCGTATTAAAAAGATTAGATCGGACGGTGGCGTGAAATTTAGAATAGATCGGATGGTATAGAATTTCTCAATTAAAAGCTTTCTCTTATAATTTTCAGCAATGTACCAGCATTTTTTTGTTTGAATTAAACAATTTTTTGTTTTTAGTAAGATATTTTGTAGCCATTTTTAAAGAAAAAAAAATAGATTAAAATATTGAAAATCAATATTTTAATCAAATAAATATTGGCATATTTAGCACATTCAGTAAGATTTCAACGCTTTTAATTTTAAAATTTACCATAATAGATTGGCAACAAATTGACATAAAAAACATTCGTATATTACAAAGTTACTGGTTTGTCGTTAATAAAATGTTGTGTTTTATAAACGGCAAGCGTTAATGTATAAACGGTATGTTCTATTGTATGAATGGAGAGAGGAGTGAAGATTATTTGAAAAAAAAGGACAGTGAAAATTAATAAATATTAGAATTATACTGAGGGGTTAAAGCCTCTTTGCAAAATGCTATTCATCCATCAGCTAAGTATAAAATAAGCAAAAACACCTTGAAGTGAAATAACGACTTGCCAATATATATCATATTCCTTTCTGTAAAACAAAGTTCTGAGGGCGAGGATAAGTCCGAAAAATAGTAAAGCGGCAGGGTTAAATAATCCCCAGCCGAAATATATGCCCACTCCTATAAACAATAACCCCAATAATCGGGCTTTTTTATCCCCTAAAAGCACCGCAAAAGAGTGAATATGGGCTTTAGCATCTCCTCCCATATCCCTCAAATCATTGGTATGGATTTGAAGCATGATGAAAAACCCAACCATGAGAGATAGGTCTAAAATAGAGTTAGTGGGTGGTAAATTTGAAGGGATGGTTGAAAGCGGGAAACCAATGGTTAATAAAACCCATAAAAAAGAAACCAAGACAACTTTCATACCCGGTAGCCCTTTAAGGGTGTATGTTTGATGCTGATATGTCCATGTTTTAGTATAAAATAGACACGGCACTATTCCTATAAAAGCGGGTAAAAGTAAAGTTAAACGCATTAATAAACACCCTAAAATTAGGAATGAGGCTAAAACCATTAACTTTTTTAAATGCTTTTGATGAGCATACCATGTCGTTCGCGTTGGATTATTTTCACTGTCTGCCGTTGAAATTTCTAATCGGTCTTTGGTGTAAAATAGCCACGTAAAAGTAAAAGACAAAGTAATTAAAATGAAATCGGGTTCAATTTTCAAGGCGTTGAACGTCAAACACGTCCATCCTACGGCATCTAAAGCCATCAATATATTGCTCCAAATTAATATTTTGTAGTAACGCACATCAAAAAGCTTTTGTTAATACTTTAAGCCTTACAAGATATTCATAAGACG
>JAYUQN010000165.1:0-5519 GCA_043756725.1 Saprospiraceae bacterium | reverse complement strand
TTCGGAGATAATAAAAGCCATTTGCGGTACGCCCAATGAACGGGAAGCCGCCTTGCAGTATTTTTTCGCAGACCATGCTATGCGGAATATGGTTATCGGCTATATCTTGAATCATGGCGGTACAGATGCAGATGGCGAGGATGTTTTTCAAGAAGTATTTGTTTTATTTGACCGCAATATTCGGCAAGGAAAATTCAGAGGCGATAGTGCGTTGCGTACTTATTTTATGGCTATTGCTAAATGGTATTGGGTTTCACATCAACGCAAGAAAAAACCTGTTGTGGAGTTTAATACAGAAAACCATGATGGCGAAGTGCATAATATTGATGCCCAATTGATAAATGCCGAACATAGAACGCTTTTGAAGGAAGCCTTGGCAAATATTAAGGATAAATGTAGAGAGTTGCTCTTATTATCAAGTATGGCAACCAATGAAGAGGTGGCTCAAGAAAAGGGTTTTAGCAGTACCGATATGGCAAAAAAAGCCTTGTATAAATGCCGTGAAAAATTTAGAGCGCATATAAAAGAACATCCACATTTAGAAAAGCTCTTAAAATCCATCATCAAAGAATGAATCAAGATTTATACGATAAAATAGACGATTACCTTAATGGCAATTTAGAAGGCACCCATTTAGAAGCCTTTGAAAAAGCCCTCGCTTCCGATGAAACATTGGCAGTAGAGGTAGAAGTCTTTCGACTTGAAAAAGAAGGCGTTGAACTCTTGGTAGAAGACGACCTTCGCAATAAAATGAATCGGTGGACAACGCAGCTACCGCCTAAAAACACGCCAAATACTGTCCGAAAGGACTCCTATGGAGAGGGGGGGGAAATCAATGCGATTACCAAGCCTAAGAATCGGTTTTGGCTATGGGGCGGAGGACTATTGCTATTAGGCATTGGTAGTCTTGTTTGGTATTTTACACAAAAAAAAGAAGATACGCCAAAGCCAGTCATTGAAAAGCGTGAACGCTTGCAATATCCCGCAGAAGACCCGAAAAAACCGAATGAAATACGCAAACCCATCAATCAAAAACCTTATAATCCAGATATAGTGATTGAAAAAAAACCGAAAAAACAAGTTGAAAATAAAACGACATCACCAATTGATGCACCCAAAGCAGATGACCCCTATTTAACTTTAGCGTATGTAGCTTATGAAGACTCTGATTTTTCAAGCGATGTTAGAAGTCGCAGCACAAATGATAATGAAAATGACCCGCTTAAATCATCTTTAGAAGCTTGGGATACAGATAATTTCAATCAAGTCATTCGTTTTACGCAGTCTTTTCAAAAACATAATCCCGTTTATTACCGTGCGCAAGAGCTTTTAGGTCATGCTTATTTCAAAATGAAAAATTATGCTTTTGCTGAAAATGTATTTGCAAATATCGCTCATGCTGAAAATGGTAATATGAGCGAAGATGCCGAATGGTATGAGTTATTATGCCTTATGGCACTTAAAAATAAAAAGGAAGCGGATGCGCTTTTGAATAAAATATTAAAAGATTCAGGACATCGAAAGAATTTAGAAGCTCAAAAATTGGCTGCTTCTTTAAAAACTTTGAAAGAGAAAAAGGATTAATATTTGCGTTAATAGTCTTAAATTTGCTTTTTATTTCATTAAAAATTTAAAAATAAAATCGTGCATAAAAAATTGATAATCAAACAGTTATTTAAGTATTTACCTTTTTTTCTACTTATTCTAATGGTTTATGCTTGTAAAGAAGAAGTGAGTGAAATAATGACAATTTCAAGAGACAACTTAAGTATAGAAGAAGGTAAAGAGGTAGAAATCATTTACAGTGATTCGGCTCAAGTGAAAGTGAAAATCACCGCTCCGCTGATGTATTATCATACAGATATTTCTAATCCTCGCCAAGAGTTTCCAAAGGGTGTTCGCACATATTTTTATGACCCTTTTCAGATTCAGCAAAGTGTATTAACAGGCAAATATGCGATACGCGATGAGCGCAACAAACGAGTGATTGTGCGCGACAGTGTGGTCTGGGAGAGCATAACCGATGGCAAACTTGAAACGAGTGAATTGATATGGGATGAAAACACAAATATTATTCGCTCTTCTAAACTGACTAAAATAACGCGGCAAAATGAAGTTATTTGGGGTTTTAACTTTGAAACCAATGATAAATTAACGCAGTGGCGGCTTCTTTCTCCGAAAGGTACTTTGAAAGTGGATGAATTGCAGAAACAGTTTAATTAAAAAAGCCTTAACATAGTTTGCTAAGGCTTTTTATGAAGGCAGTATTTGACTTATAGACCTTATTTCATCTGCTTTTTCACGGCTTTCAAAAAATCATCAATGAGGTCCGTTTCTTTGCTTTTATAAATTTTCACCACTTTTTCAACAAAGGCATCATACGCTTCGGCGGGGTCAGCTTGGCTATTGATTTCAAAACCGATATTGTATTGAAAGGCTTTCTTAGCGGCTTCGTAGCGTTTATCCGTCTCCGCTTTTTTGAAGTAACGTAATACCTCCTTAGGATAACGCTCCATCAGTTTTATATTATATTTTCCGAGACTATCGGCAAGGGCGCCTTCTGTGGCTTCCCAATTGGCATACATAAGGAGGTGGATATAGAGTGGGCGTGTTTCAGCATCGCCACCGCTTGCCAAGTTCATAACTTCGAGGGTTGCACTATCGGCGGCTAAACGCTTTTTACTTTCGTAAATATCTTTGGCAGCAGGTTTGAGATAATGAAGGACGAGTATAGAATCCACATATTTTCCCAACACCAATTTGGTAGTCAACGGAAATTCGTCTTCATTGACTTCTTTTTTCTTCTTTTTTTGGCTAAAAGCCACTGTGCAGCAAAGGGATAGCAAGATAAGGACGAGCAATCTCATTTTATTATAGTTTTATTTTATGGTGAAAGAATTGAGTTTTATTGATATTTTGACGTAGTGTTAGGCAAAAGTAATCAAAAAAAGAGAATTATACGTCTAACTGTATAATTCTCTTTGGTCATGTTTAAAACGTTTTTTTGATGGAAATATTTTAAAAAGCAAATATTTTAAATCAAACGAAAATCATTTATCCAATGTAAATCGAATAAGCATAAAAGCGCGTTCAATAACTTTAGCGCTATCATTTATCAGCAATTCCAACAAACCCATATAAGTTTGGAGTTTGATTTTACCCCGTTTTGGTATAAACATTGGGCGAGGTCCGAGTATATGACCCGCTAAAATATAGAGTTGTTTGGCTTGATTGATGCTTTCAATCGTGTCTTGACGGAATAGATAATCACCCCAAGCTATGAGATTATCAATGTATTTCATCACCACCCATTTCATGTAGGAAACAGGACGGCTACGGGCAACCAAATGTGGCATAAAGGGGTGATTGCGCCATTCATTAATAGCTGCATCGGCGGTATTAGGTTGCAAATTATTGAAAATACTGTCTAAAATCCGTTGGCTGTCAATGTCTTTGAATGGACCAAACTGCCAAAAATGCGTATCATCTGTACCATCAGCCATAGGACTGAATACAAAATGATACCATTTCATGGCTTGCTCAAATTGCTGTGCTTTGCTCAAAGCATCTGCCAACATCATGGGCGTGTGGAAAAACAATTCCCAATTGTAGAGGGAATAGGGGCGTTTGAGTTCGTGGTAAATACTATTTTTAGTGGTGAGATTGTTGTCGGGATCGAATAAGCCAAAAGCATCGGCTTTGTCAGACAAATTACCCCCCTCAGTAAAAAAGGCTTCCAATTCCCCTGTGTTAATAGCACCCATAAGCTCATTAACATCTGACAGATAGCATTTCAAAGAAGAAATTGAAAGATTAGGGTAGTTAAATAAAACCGTTTCATTCTTGACATTGAAAGCTGCATCATCATTTCCCCAAGTATTATTTTGTACTTGCAAGGATTGAATAACACCAATATTTTTATGAAATCGCAAACTACTTCCAAATTCGCTATCAATACTTGAAGGAATCACATTATCTGTACCTAATATAATATTATTCCCTAAAAATGTGAATGTATTTTTTACAGCACTAATAACTTATTCAATCTTATTATCAGATAATTTAGGGATAAATGAGAAAGAATTAATATTTTTTCTAAAAAATAAAGACTGTTCAAAAGCAATTGGTGACGGCGGCGGTGGTGGCGGTGGTGTGGAGGGAGTATTATCTATTTGAAGAGGCATGGTCAATAGTGTCTTTTTAGTTTGTTCGACACCAAATGTTACCTCAATTCGTTCAGCAATATTCTCGAACTGTGCGGAAACAAAATATTGTATCACATCAACATTGACGGCATCTTTACTCAACTGCTTCTGCGTCCATTTCCCATTCCGATATTCACTCCATGCCATTTTGATTTCCCAATATTCAATAGGTTTATTTTCATTAGGTGTTGTGTCACCTATCCCAGTAAACTTTTTGTCACCACTATTAGGATTAGGTTTTACCTTCTTCATAATCTGCGGAAAGAAAATCAACAGCCGCCCGTTCCAAACAACAGGTGTCAAATAACAACCATTGCCCGTAACGACCCCCTCAGTATTTTCAACGTCATAACTCGGAATATCCACCTGCATCTTCTCCCAAGCATACCAATTGCCTTCCATCATATCGAAATAGCGGTAGTAGAAAAAGTATGGCGCATTGCGTGTCCGTGAAAAAACGTGTAATTTTTTCACCTGCTTACCATCATAAATTTCATCTTCAATATGCAAACCAATCACCTCCATATTCGCCACCTCATCTACCTTGTACAAATAGGCTTTCAAAGCATCGGTAACGTTTTGTTTATTGATGTCTTTTTGCAGCAACTCACTTTCCAATTCTTGGAAAAAAGGGCTTTTATCGTCCCGCAAATTGCTTTAAATCCAGTTTTCGGGATAAAGGAATACTTTGCGGTTGGCTTCCCAGACACGGTAGCGTTGCATCCAGTCCCAACGTCCTCTGTCTAAAACCGTATTGGCAACGCCCTTTTCTACGTTGTTTTCCACTTTCGATTCTAAACCTAAAAAACATCGTTGCACAAATAATTGCACCGATGAAAGTGCCTGTTTAATGCGAGAAGTTTCCATACACGCATCCATTTGAACATCAATCAAAAAGTATTCAAACAAGCCATCGGCATCTGTTACGCCGAATTTTTGCAAGTCTTCATTTTGCAAAAGATAGGCAATTAACGCCTCTTTTTGGTTGTTACGGAGCTTATCACTAAGCGGTTTTACGACTTGTTCCCATATGTAGATTTTTTTTCAGGTTCAAGCGCACCTGTCAAACCTCAAGTCTTTTCTGATAAAGAACATAACCATTTTCAACTTTTGAAAATCGGTTGGGATAATGTTCAATACCAATTTGTATTTGGTATTTTGTTTCATTTCGATATTATTGACAGCAAAATTTGGCTACAACTCAATAATACCGAATTTGCTGTGGTTGACGAACTGATAGAATTGGGTGTACCCAAATCAGATATTGTCATTGGGTTTCATGCGCCAATTGCCCCACAAGAAGCCGCCATTCGC
>JAYUQN010000164.1:0-2144 GCA_043756725.1 Saprospiraceae bacterium | reverse complement strand
TATCTTGCACCGTAATGACTTGGTTTTGTTTAGTGACGTTACCTGTTTGGTCGCGCGCTGTCCAAGTCCTCGTAATCGTATAGTTTTTACAGTCAGTTGGTGGTGTTTCACAACAGTTTTTAATTTGCACACCATCAATAGCCATCCCTTTTGGCGTTGGACCAAAAACTGGGTCAACTTGCTGAGTGAAATAAAATTTGTAAGTACCCGCAGCAGGCGTCACAAATTTTGTCACAATCTTCTGCCAATTCATATTCGTAGCAGAAGCACTGGCAGGTAAAACCTGAGAATATGGTTCAAACTTCGCATTATCACTCGTCCGAACTGCTTCAACCAAAATGCGAGAAGATTGCTGTGGATTAGTGCTTGAAAAAGCCGCCGCCCACATAGATATTTCAACACACTGCCCACCTTGCAAAGTCAAAGCACCATTAAAAGCACAATAACTATTGCCCGGCAACCACATAAAATAGTTGCCATCTGGATTATTAATCGTATTATTATTATCATGCACCAACAAGCCGGGATTGGTTACGCCATTTGGAAAACCCATCTCCCAACCTGTTAAAACAGCACTATAATTAGGCAATTTTTTAGCAGCATAACCTTGAAATGTGGTATCCATCGTC
Source organism: Saprospiraceae bacterium (assembly GCA_043756725.1). Taxonomy (GTDB): domain Bacteria; phylum Bacteroidota; class Bacteroidia; order Chitinophagales; family Saprospiraceae; genus JAAFJT01. Next base: position 1,515 of record JAYUQN010000164.1, on the reverse strand, counting down.
ACGCCTGCTATATTTTCCATACTGCCATTTTGGTTCAAAAGCGCATTTGTACAAGAAGAATACGTTTCATGAAAAACAATATCTTGCAATTGGCAATTGTCCGTAGCCGTAGGATTGGCAATCGCAGGTATGGCATTGCAGGCAGCCGTTGTATGACTCGGAACACCTAATAAAACAGGCGGCGTATCGTCAAAAGCGGTAATTTTTGTACCCGCTGAATAAAAAGAACAACCATTTGTTACCACTTTCAATCTAAAATAAACCACGCCCGAGATACTGTTCACCGTTTTAGTAGCAGCTGTTGCACTACCCACATTTGTCCAAATTACACTATCCAACGACCGTTGCCATTGATACCCATAACCACCCGCAGGGCTAATTGTAGAAGAAAAACTAACAGACCCATTGGGACAGATTTTAGTGGCATTGGCAGAAATATTGATAGCAGGGCTAACAGGAATTGTTTTACTGACAATATTGGAAACCATCCATTCTGCACACCCAAAGCAGCGAACCTGCCGCATGAAGTGTGTTGTCACAGATAGGGAGGGGGGGTCATAGCTATCGCTATTGGTGTTTGGAATGACATCCCAATTGGTATCAAGCGGGTCGCTACTCACCGTATTTTTAAGCCACTGATATTCAAGAGTGCCTGCACCGCCTGTGGGCGTCGTAATATTTGTTATAATTTGAGGGTCAAAAGCAGTGCACATTGTTTCATCACTACCAATTTGCCCTGCATTAGTGACGTTATTACAGGTCAAATAAGCGTTAAAATGGAGTGAAAAATAACGTCCAGAACTTTCAACCGCATGCCCTGTTGCACCTGTGCGGTATTTAAAATTCGTCACATTATTGTAGTTAAATTGAATCATAACACTCTGTTGAGTCGTGCTAATGCCATCATAACCCGATTCTGGTCCCTTTGCTTGTAAAGTATAACCACCACCGGGATTAGAGATTGTCAATTCGGAAGGAGTCAATACATTATTTGAATCATAACCGACTGCTTGCACATATTCTTGAACGCCCGTACCACTACCAGCGCCATCTATATCAATAGCGGTGAAAGAAGGGCAAGCAGTGGTATCTTTATTAGTCCCTGCTACTTTGAAATAGATAAGCCAATCAATATACCCTCCACTGGCTGATAAAGTAGGAATATGAGGCTGCCACGCATAGCCATAACCGAGGTCTGTTCTGTCAAAAACAGCGATATTGGCATTGACTATATTTTCAACCTTGATATAGACATCAATATTAGGCGCAGCCTCTGCGAATTTATAAACGGCGCCAATTTGCTTATCCGAACCTTCTACCAGTACAGAATTTTTCATGTCAAAATACTTGGTACAAAAGGATTGAGCAGAAGCGGTATAGCTCTGAGTGAAACAGCAGATAATAAAGACCCACCGTAGGTTGGAAGTGAAAGTGTGCATTGTGTTTTTGATTAAAAAGAGTAAGATTCTTTTCATTAAAAGCTCATAGTTTTTATAATACTGTTGAAAAGAGGCG
>JAYUQN010000163.1:0-5527 GCA_043756725.1 Saprospiraceae bacterium | reverse complement strand
ATGGGAACAACGTCAATAATTTTAATTCTAATTGCTGCCGCAGTCGTGACCTCTTTGGTATCCATACCGCAAGGTAGTATCGGGGTCATAACCATGTTTGGCAAATACCAACGCATTATGCGTCCGGGTTTGAACGTGAGAATTCCGTTCATTGAGCAAATTTTCAAGCGTATTTCAACGCAAAACAAATCAGTAGAGATTGAGTTTCAAGCCATTACGAGCGACCAAGCCAATGTGCATTTCAAAGCCTTGATTCTGTTTTCTGTTTTAGACAACTCCGAAGAAGCTGTCAACTTGGCTGCTTTCAAATTCATCAGTGATGCCAATTTTATGCAATCACTCATTCGCTCGGTGGAAGGCTCCGTGCGGGGCTATGTGGCAACCCGCAAGCAAGCTGAAGTTTTATCGCTCCGTCGTGAAATCGTTCACGATGTGAAAGAACAACTCGACCATGTTCTGGAAGGTTGGGGCTACCACCTCATAGATTTGCAACTGAACGATATTATGTTCGACGAAGAAATCACCCGCTCTATGGCAAAAGTGGTGGCATCTAACAACCTAAAAGCTGCCGCTGAAAACGAAGGTCAAGCGCTTTTAATCACCAAAACAAAATTTGCAGAAGCCGAAGGCAATGCCATTAAAATTGCTGCCGAAGCTGAAAAAATTGCTGCTAAACTCAGAGGTGAAGGCGTTGCCTTATTCCGTCAAGAAGTGGCGCGAGGTATGGCAGAAGCCGCCAAAGAAATGCAAGATGCCAACATGGATATGTCCATTTTGATGTTTGCGATGTGGACAGAAGCGATCAAAAACTTCGCCACCGATGGCAAAGGCAATGTCATTTTCTTAGACGGCTCAACGGAAGGCATGCAAAAAACCATGAAAGAAATGATGGCATTGCAACAGTTGAAGAAATAATGATGAATGATGAATGATAAATTTTACCCCCTCAGTATTTTCATAAAATATCGTAAAATATTGATTTTCAACAAGTTGAAAAAATTCATCATTCATCATTATTTAAAGATTGCCTCTTCAGACACAATCTTAGTGCCGTAGCTCGTAGGGGGTTGCGGCAATTTTTTTTAAACCAACACATACTATTAGTCATTCTCTCCAAACGAGTCCTATAGACCGAGTGACGTTTCCTATTTATTACTTAGCACCAACAGGTAATGAATAAATATTTGTTTTTTTGCTAAAAATTTAGCTTGTTTGCAATGGTTGAGTGCTAAGTTTACATTAAGTTTTTTTATTGATATTCTACTTTCTCATATTTAAATAATAAAAATAACAATAAAATCACCAAAATATTTTTTTATGTAAACACAAATGACTTTCTTTGCTTTGATAAAACTATATTTTTTAATCAAAAAACAATTACAATGAAAATTAACTTCAACGTGCTTCAACGTGCTTCAACGTGCTTCCTGCTAATTCTATTTTCTACTTTATTCGTTAATGCCCAAGACAAAGACAAACCCAAAGACTACAAAACATCACCCAATAAGCCAATTATATGTGGTGTGGAAGGAGAGTATTTAGAGAAAATTAAGAGAAAAAATAAAGACAAGTTACAACGAAGCGAAAATACCCTTCTAACAACTCGAAGTCTATCAGATTGTGTCGAACCTGCGTCAACAAAATTCATCACACTTCATTTTCATTATATGCTTAACGCAGACGGTACAGGCAATTTTAACGAAACAGATGATGGTTGGGTAGGTACACCGAGTCAGATACCAGGCGTCACAGGTCTTACAAGAGCACAACAAATTATAAATTGGGCTAATACTAAAATGGATGAAAACTATCAATTATACCTACCCTTAGGAAATTCTATCCCGATTCTTCCTAAAAGAATTCAATTTATATTAGGCAATGTCGTCTATCACAGAAGCGATTTTTGGTATCTTGAAAGTGGAATACTTTCAGATATTGCTGATTGGAATATAGATGCCACTTTTGGTATTAATAGAGGCACTTCTATTAATGTCTACAGCGTTAGTGATCAAACAGTGCCATTTACAGGTATAGCAAGTGATATTCCAGAAGAAGCTAGACCATTTTTAGCTGCAAAAATCAGAAACTGGGAGCATTTTTATAATTCTTTCCCTAATTGGGATGGAGTTGCACATAATCTCTGTCATGAAATAGGGCATTTATTAGGACTTTATCATACTCATGACCCATGGGATGATGAATGTGCTGATACGCCAATAAATACTTTATGTTATGAGTTTTCAAATACACCGCCCTGTAATAATTGGGCAAATATAGCCAATAACACTATGACTACTACTGGTGGATGGCACGAAGCCTTATCTCCTTGTCAGATAGAAAGAGTTCAAACTCGCTTAACAACTTATCTTTCTCCTTATGTTGCCGATTGCCAAATTGAATGTACAGTAGCAAATCCTTCATTATCAATATCTGGGTCTGAATTTTGTCTTGAAGATGTTAATACTGAATTGTATCTTACAAGTGCAAATACCAACACAATGAACAGGTTTAAATTTATGATATACCATGATAATGCCTTAATTTATAATGGAGCATGGCAAACAGGACAAAATTTAGGTTTCACAAACTTGTCAAGTTATACTGGCGTTAATTTTGCAAATACAGGACTATACCATGTATATTTAGTTGGTGATAATTTTCCAACTTGCCCAAGTGAAAAATCTGCATTTCAAACATTTAATGTTCTTCCTAATGAAGATCCTATGTGTGGATACTACTATCGGGTTGCTCCTAACCCTAATGATGGTAATTTTACAGTTGAGTATAAATCAAAGAAGAAAGAAAAGATACAAATGTATTTAACAGATGCTTATGGCAATATAGTAGCTAATATCGTTCCCGCAGGTACAGAAATAGAAAATTCTATTACAATTATGCGTTCTGTGAATGCAAGTCATTTATCTACGGGTTTATATTTCCTTATTATCAAAAAAGATAACGGTCAAGTTAAGAGAAAATCTGTTACTATCGCTCGATAGTGGATAATATGTCAGCAAAAAACAGTCAGTCAAGGCGTAAAAAATTGAGTATCAATATTTTAAACTTGATTGGCTGTTTTATCTAAATGAAGTAATATATTTTTTTTGTTAATATTAAATCTATAGCAATGAAAACAAAATTCACCTTATTATTCTCATATTGGTTATTTACTTGTTTTTCTCAAACACTCCAACCAGAGTTTAAGTTTACACTTTATGCGGAAGATAGTAAAGGGCACAAAGATAGTGTTGTAATAGGGTATCACCATCAAGCCGATAAAACAGCTACATTAGATACAAGATTCCTCGACAAAAATATTTCATCAATTAAATTTGATAGTGTTTTTGAAATGCGTGCACACAAATATACATATTTAAAAAGTTATGATATACCTGTTTTAGAGGAATACGGTAGTTCAAAGCATTTAACTTTGTTTTATAATAATAAATTGGGTTCAGATACTTGCCTTCCTAATGGAGTGAGTGCATACGGGTTTCTATTGATTAAAATAAAATATCCACCCTTAAAATTGAGTTGGGATAAAAAATTATTTGATAAGAAAAACAATCCGTGTGCGGGTAAAAGTTATCTTCTATTTAATGAATCTTATACACAAGAACTTCCCGCAGAATTTGTGCCTTTTACTACTTATTTAGCAGATAATTCTTTTTTAATAGATACTTTACCTGACTCACCAAGCAAAATTGTTAATGGTTTCCCAAGTAGCAGTATTAGAAAACTTCGTATTAAATATCGTGATGGTGCTTTTGATACCCTACAAGCAAATTATCAATTTATGTTTCAGAACAGCAGTATTAGGTCGCCTATCAGTGATTTAAAATCAGAGAATATAAAAATTTTATATCCTAATCCTTGCCAAGAACAGCTATTTGTTTTGCTACCAGAAGTACAAGATAAAAATATCACTGTTAATATTTATGGAATCACTGGAGCTTTGTTAAAAGTAGATAATAAAGTTCAGAACAATATAATATCAATTAATACAGCTAATTTGGAAACTGGCAACTATACCTTAGAAATAATCTCGTCAGAAAACAAGCGATTTATAGGTAAATTTACCAAAATTAATTAATAATTCGTTATACATATCAGTACTAATAATGAATAGCTCGTAGGGGTTGCGGCAATTTTTTTTAATAAACAAGCCCAATTCTCACGCCACCCCAACGATGCAAAACCCCTGTTTCAAATTCTTTTGTAATAAAGGATTGGCAATATTCTAAATACAATTTCTTGAAATGCACGACAATGCCAAAATCGCCTTGTAATGTCAAGCGTGTTATATCCTTTGCGGCAATGGTGTAAGGACTTTTACGGTTAAACAAACCGCCTTGTAGTGTGGCATCATAAACTGTGAAACCCGTTTGCAACTGTCCATATAAATGGTAGCGCAAAGTGTGTTTAGCTGTATTAGATTGGTAGGGATTATTTAAATGACCGAGCATGAAATTAAAACCAGATTTTATTTTATCCGTATGCGTTCCCACTCTTATTTCAGAATAGGAATTGAGTAAAAAAATAGAACGGTATTGTGCCAATTGTTTTTCGTAATTCACGTGATAATCCGCAATCACATCGTTGGCAATTTGGTTTTCCCAACCCAATGGAATAACATTTTTTAACCATTCGTGAATCCGTACTTGCATTTCTCTGCCCCCTGCTTTGCTACCCATCACACCGAGGGTGAAAGTAGAAGACAAACGTGCGTTTTTGACGCTATCCAGCGCCATTATGAAGGAACTAAAAGATAAATTTCCACAAAAAGGTCTGTCACCATACAGAATACTATTTGAGCCAATGCTTGTTGGCGTATAGCCATAATGGTCAAAACGAAGCCCATATTTAAAGGCATTTTGTTTGGGTTTCAACAGCAATATGTTTAATGGATTGGCTTTGAGTGCAGGGAACACCGCTTCCAAACTAATGCCCTGTGTGTAATAAATATCAGTTGCCGTGAAATAATCATTGTCGTAATGCAAACGCAGATACCTATCACTGTTTATGTTTTTCAGAGTCGAAATATTGTCAATGACTTGGGCTTTGCTGGTTGTAGCAAGTAATAAAAGTGAAAACAGGACTTTATGCATCATTGTTAATGTTTTCTTCAATTACGCAATAAAAGTCGTATTGGTTTTTTATTGTATGTTTTAAAATTCTACAAATTCCAATGTCACGGGGTGAAAAAAAATTGCCTTGACTGTTACTGCAATCAAGGTGTATAAGAATAACTTTTGGAAGTTATTTTTACAAGTTAGTAAAACTCTTACAAATATACACGCTTTATGTTCCATTTTACAAGCACACATATACTAAATACGTTCGGGGTCAGAGACTCACTCACGAGCAGGCTTGTGCTTTGATTGAACATTCGTACCAGCAAGCGGCAACTTTGACAAAGTTTTTAACTTTGATGTTCGACGTAAAGTTACGGCAATAAAAACGACACTAAGTTCCATCATAATTGTTCTTTGACATTACGGATAAATTTTCAATATTTTGTTTAGTG
>JAYUQN010000162.1:0-2147 GCA_043756725.1 Saprospiraceae bacterium | reverse complement strand
CGGTGCGCGAGAAAAAATAATCACCTTCGTCAGAAATGACGGTGATGTCGTGGTCGCTCAGTTTGCGAATCCAACGGGCGGCAGTGATGCCCGCTATGCCGTTTCCGATGATGACAATTTTCATTTTTTGTTGTTTGTTGCGAATAAATTCGCAACTACTGAAATTCTGCTGAAACGCCTAATTGAAAGAAAGGTGTTGCATAAATATTGGTTCTTTTTATTAAAAAATCATTGTAGTTTTGATAATCGAACGTGATACTCCAATTTTTTATAAACTCATAAGAGGCTCCTAATCCTAAGATGGTGTATTGCGTACTTTGTCCGTTTGTGATAGAAGCGTTTGAGCCTGTTTTCCTTTTTTGAGCATCATAAAGCGCCACCAAGCGGGCATTTGTCCAAAATTTGGTTGTCCATTTATAGCCTAATTCAAAACCCAATTTAGCACGGTTGTGAAAGTCATTTTTACTAATAGGGTCTTTTCCTCGCACTTGATATTGTGTCCAGATTGTTGCCCAACCGGGTGTCGTGCCAAAACCCGAAGATACAGATAAATTGCCCCAATATTTAAAATCGCCCTCACCTGTTGGCAAATTTATATATTCTTTTATACCTAATTGTGGATTAACAACTTTATGATAAGCAAAGTTTTGTTTTTTAGCCAAAGGGAGTTCTACGCCTATACCTGCCGACACAACAGGTATTTTTTTCCAAAGCGCAAAACGCAATTCGAGCTGTGGGTCGCCGATACCGCCAATTGTTTCAGTCACATTGTAGCGGTTGAATTTCAAAAAAGGATAGTTCAGTATAGCGGTTACATTTTTAGTGATACCATACTCGCCATAAACCGTAAAAGCTTGTTGTGTGAATATATTGGTTTTTAAAACTTGTCCTTCTACGTTTACATATTTATCTCCGCTGACGATATAGTAACCTGTTTTACCAAAAAAGCCGCCTTTGTTGCGTGTCCAACCACTTTGTGCTTTCATGTTTAAGGCATATAAAGTGCTGAAAATCAATAAGATAACTATCTTAGTTTTCATTTTTAAAATATTTGTTTTTTAAACTCTCCCTAAAAGCCCTGATACGTGCAGGAACCAAGAATAGGACTTTTATGTAAGGTTTCAAAAGCAATATAATGATTTCTTAATTTCATACAAAAATCGGTATAAAATATCACGCATCTATCACAAGGCATTACATTGAACTATCTTATATTTAAACAAAAACGAAAAGTAGTAATATCTTCTGAAACTTCTGCCCAAACCTTGCCACCATGCAATTCTATAATGCGTTTTACAATCGCTAAGCCCAAGCCTGTACTATTTTCTTCTCTTTTGGATGATTTGAAATACCTATCAAATACAAACGGCAAATTTTCATCTGAAATGGGTGTGCCACTATTGCACACTTTAAAATTTAGGCTTTTATCTTCTGTGAAAACGGTGAACTTAATGAAACCGCCTTCATTTACGTATTTTAAAGCATTATCCAATAGGTTTTGAATCACGCGGTCAATCCATCGAATATCGGCATTTATAAGTGGTAAAGCTTCTTGAAAGTCGGTGAAAATACGGACGTTTTTGTTTTCTGCTTGGAGGGTATATTTTTGTAAAATATCTTGCGCCAACTCATTCATATTCAGAGGTTCTTTGTCTAAGGTAATTTGACCCGATTCCAAATTAGACAAATCAAAGAGACCCCTCAGTAAATGGGTCAATCTTACGGATTCTGAATGGATAATATTTAAATATCTGGCTTGTTCGGGTTGAGAAAGCTGTTTGTGCTTTTGTTGCAAAGTTTCAGCAAAGCCCAAAATGCTTGCGACAGGTGTGCGCAAGTCATGCGAAACATTGGCAATCATTTCTTTTCTGAAATCGTCCAATTGTTTTATTTGTTCATTGGCAGCCGCAAGGGCTTCTCTATCTCGTCGCTCTTTGGCTAAAATTGTTTGGAGTATTTTAATTAAAACAACGAAAACAAGGGCTGAAATTAGTAAACTGAAAAGCAGGTTTTTGAAAATACCTGTTCTCTCCCGTTCCAAAAAAAGGTCAAATTTTTCATCCGCTTGCACCATTGCCACGACTTTACCCTCCCTGTTTTTAATAGCGGCAAAAGCAGAAAGCCACATGCCAAACTCATCTTTATAC
>JAYUQN010000161.1:0-5546 GCA_043756725.1 Saprospiraceae bacterium | reverse complement strand
ACCACCCCTCTTCCGTGCTAAGCTTGAAAAACAAATCTTAGTTTTCTTTCCATTGGAATCCCTATGGGAAAAGTGCCAAAGTAGAATTAGGCATTCTGTAAAATTTCTTCAACTGTTTTAACAGGCATCCGACATGTATAGTTTTGACATACATATATTAAGGTGTCACCTACCATTTCTCTACCCCTCAGTAAAGGCAGCGTTTCATCCTCATTAACGCTTGCCATGAGTATTTTATTGGGTAAAAATAGACTATTGATTTCAATAGCTTTTTCAAACGCTTGCTCACCTACTACCGCAATTTCATGCGGGGCATGAACCACTGATAAAACCACACTTGCCCATTTTGAAAAACTCGATGGATAACGTTCAATGACTTCCAAAACAGCATGCAACATATTGATAGACAAGAATTTATACGCATCATTGTCTAACATAATTCCTAAGCGCATAAGGTTCTTTGCCATCGTCGAATTACCCGAAGGCATGGCATTATCAAACAAATCTTTTTTACGCAACAAAACATCTTTTTGCTTTGAAGATGTAAAATAAAACAAATTATCCGTAGTGTCTAAGAAATTTTTCAAAACATCCTCCATATATATATGCGCAAGCTCTAAATACTCCTTCTCAAAACCAATACCATAAACGTCCAACAACGCTTCTATCAGATAAGCATAGTCTTCTAAAAAGGCATCATATTGTTTTTTACCCTTTTTATAAGTATGAAAAAACCCACCCGTTTCCTCATTTTTAAAATGCTTTAAAACAAATTCTAAGCTCTCAATGGCTCGTGTTTTATACCCCTCTCCACAGGAGTCCTCACGGACAGTACCAATAGCTTCAAAAGCCTTTGCGTAGGCTGAAATCATCAAAGCATTCCAAGATAATAAAATTTTATCATCTAAACCCGGTTTTATACGGGCATCTCGGATTTTAAACAGCTTATTCCGACTAATTTTTAATTTTTCTTTTAATTCTGAAACCGACATTTTTTTTAAAATTGCAAACTCCTCATAGCTTTTATGCCGCCATAAGATATTTGAATGCTCCCAATTACCCCCCTCAGTAACATCATAAAAAGCGCAAAATAAAGGTGCATCGTGTCCTAAAACAGCCTCAATTTCACTTTTATGCCAGACATAAAATTTGCCTTCCACACCCTCGCTATCCGCATCATAAGCCGCATAAAAGCCCCCTTGACCCCCAGAACTTAACTCCCCCCTTTGGGGGGCAGGGGGGGCTGTCATTTCACGCTCTATAAATTCAAGGGTTTCCTCAATCGTTTCACGGTAAATATCTTTCTTTGTCAGTTTGTAAATTTCACTTAAAACATTGATTAGCAAGGCATTATCATACAACATTTTTTCAAAATGCGGTATTAGCCATTCTCTATCTGTGGCATAGCGCGCAAATCCACCACCCAATTGGTCATAAATACCGCCTTGTATCATCTTTGTTAAAGAAAGTTCAGCCTGTTGTAAAGCTTCGGGATTTTTAGTGTAAAAATGATAATCCAACAAATATTGAATGCTCATCGTGCCCGGAAATTTAGGCGCACTTCCAAAACCACCTTCCACTCTATCAAATCTTTCACGCAAAGAATAATATATAGTGTCAAGCAAAGTAGGCGTAAATACGCCTCCATCCCTATTTTCACTACCCATTCCTAAATCCTCATTCCTAATTTTAATATAATTTTTATCAGCGTTTTTAATAATATCCGTCAATTGATTGGCTTGTGCTTCAACTGTCTCTCGCTTGTTGTGAAACGCATGGACGATATTATTTAAAACTTGCGACCATGAAGGGCGGCTGTGGGCAGGTTGAGGCGGGTAATAAGTGCCCGCAAAAAACGGTCGACCATCGGGTGTCAAAAAACAATTGAGGGGCCAGCCGCCACTGCCGCTGATAACTTGACACGCTTCCATATAAATCTGATCCACATCGGGTCGCTCTTCCCTATCCACTTTTATATTGATGAAATATTCGTTCATCATAGCCGCCACGCCTTCATCTTCAAAACTTTCACGCTCCATAACATGACACCAATGGCAAGTCGAATAGCCAATGCTGACCAAAATGGGTTTGTCTTCTAACCTTGCTCGTTCAAAGGCTTCGGGTTTCCAAGCGTACCAATCAACAGGATTATGAGCGTGTTGGAGCAAATAAGGAGAGGTTTCATTAATAAGGTGATTCATAAACTTTTATATATAAGAAATTGGTTATCAATATTTTACAAAACAAAATACCTTTCCAAAAGTTTGAGACTTTCGGAAAGGTAGGCAAAGTTAAGAAAATTCTTCTATTTCATAAATCAATCCTCAGAGTCGTCAAAACGATAATTGTAGTGCATTCGACCTTTACTGTCGCTGCCCCAGTGTTTTTCAAATATTTTAGAATACTTATCGCGCAACTCTTTCGACATTTTTTTACCATTGATTTCTAAGGAATCTTCATCCAATTCAAATCTTTTCATTTTTTCATTTTCTTTTAAAATGCCATCTTTTTGGAGTTCACTCTCCAATTCAGCCCGCCATTTGTCTCTTTTTTCGTGCATGTCACCTCGCAATTTACGGGCTTTCTCTCTATTTTCTGTGCTATATTCCTTTGCCATGCGTTGGGCATCTTGGCGTATTCTTTCTGCATCTCGACGTATTCTTTCACCATTTTCACGGTTAAAACGACGAGCTTCTTCAGACATGCGTTTAGCATCTTGTCGCATGCGCTTACTATTTTCATTGTTAAAATGAAAATCGTATTTCAATTTATTTTTCAAACGAAAAACGTCCGTACTATCATCCCAATCTAATGTTCCGAGTTTCAAACTATCACCATTTAAGAAAAACAGATTAGAATCATTCCTTATGAAACCTTTAAACGATTTATCGAAGTCTTTAAAACCTTTCAAATCCATAAAATTATCAAAATTAAAGTTGAAATCAAAATCCTCAAAGCCAGAAAAACGGGGTGATTTTAAAGTCAAATCCTTACGATTTTCCAATTTTTCACCATCCACATACACCTCACCATCTTTCATTCTGATTTCAGACATTTTACCATCCCCTTTGTCCAATTTTATAATCGTATTGCCTTCCTTGTCTTTATCTTTTATGATACCCAAACGAGGTCGTGCAGGCGGCGTCGGTGGCGTAGGGGGTGCAGGTGGCGTAGGTGCATCAAAAAATGATGGTGGTGTCGGCGGCGTCGGTGGTGTAGGGGCAGATGGCGGCGCTGGTGGTGTAGGCGGTGTCGGCACATTATAAATCAAATCATCCGTCACATCTTCATACTTATTGAAATCTGACTTTGGAATTTCCTGCCCATTAATTTTCAATTGCATAATTTCACCGTCTTTCATCTTCATTTCTACGGATTTACCGTTGTCCTCATGCTTAATGCTCAATTCGCCTTTGCGTTTGGGAATTGTATCCGTCATTTCATTAAAAATGTCCTCTGATACTGTCACGCCAGAGCGTGATGACGATGAAAGCGTCAAGGGGGTTTCTAATTGTTCTATTTTGTCTTTTGGCGTCTGGTTCTGATTTTGGGGTTGGTCAGCGAAGGCTAAAGTCCCGATGACGACCAATAACAACCCCGTTGCTGCAAGCTTTTCCATGATATTGGAGCGATTTTGTGGTTGATTTAATATGCGTTTAACACGTTTTAGTAAAATGCCTTTTCTTTTAGTTGAAAAGGTCATAGCAAGACCATAAGTCCGAATGTTTTGATGTTGCATTTCTTGGAGTGCTAATAAGGCTTTGGCATAAGTTAGGGAGTTGCCGCAGAGTTTCACCGCTACATCGTCGCATCGGTTTTCACGTTCAGCGCGGATATTGGCTGAAATCCACCACACGGCAGGATGATAGTAAAATAGAATTTCAATAATAGTTTGAAAAATATTTAGGATATAATCTTTCGCTTGTATATGTGACAATTCATGTGCTAATATGGCTTCCACTTGCGCTACGCTCATGCCATTTATCGTACCAATGGGCAGCAAAATCATAGGTTTAAGCCAACCAATTGTCATAGGCACACCCACCAAAGCAGATTCCATAAGTGCAATGGTTTTTTGAATGCCCAAGCGGTTTTTAAACATATTCATGCGTGATTGCCATTCATTACTGAGGGGTGTCAAATGACGGGTTTTTAGCATTTCAATATACATCAAACCCCCTACCAAACGAAGAGCAAAAAAAGCGACCCCAATCAACCATATCAACACAATTATACCTAAATGTTGATTGAAAAACAAGGAAATAGTGTTTATAAAACTTTGATTTTCAGGGCTTTGGCTCTCGATACCCCCCCTCAGTAAAATGAGCATTTTTTGTGGATTTTCCATCGTTTCAGCTTGATTATCCATCAACCAAAACAAGGTAAAAGCGGATGAAATACCCATCGCCAGCAAGGCAACATTGGCAATCCAAAACCGCCTATTAGCCGTTTTATCTTTTAAAATGGCTAATAGCAAAGCCATAATAGCCGCAATGATAATGCCTTGCCAAAGAGAATGAACCACCGTCCAGCCCAAGGCATAAGTTAAATTATCGGGGAGTATGTTTTGTAATCTGTTCATAGCCTCTATGTAGCGGCGAATCCATTCGCCGATTTGATATTTTGGCAATTAAAATCGTCAAAATATTGATTATCAATAATTTATGCACTGTCAGCGAATAAATTCGCCACTACATTTTTTCCATTTTTTCAATCAAAGCCTTGATTTCAGCCAATTCCTCATCAGAGGCATTATTATCACCCAGAGCTTGCATGACGAGCTGCATAGCGGATCCTTTAAATGTATTGTCTACAAATTGGCGCAAAAGGTTGCGTTGTGTGTACTCTTGTTGCACGGCGGCTGTATAAATATGCGTCCGTGCGCTATCGTCCCGCGTCAATAAGCGTTTTTCAAACATGACTTGCATCATTTTCAGCGTGGTCGTATAGACGACCTCTCGATTTTCGCTCAACTTTTCATTAACAAATCGAACGCTGCTTGCGCCATTGTTCCATAAAATATGTAGCACTTCCAACTCTGCATCTGTGGGTTTCAAAAATTCATTCATAAGTCAAAATATTGCGGTGTTGATACCTGTAAAAGATTATACGACAAATATAGTACGACAATCATCGTATATCCAAATATAGCTACGCTTATTTTCGTATTTTAAGAAAATATTAACATTTGAGTATTAAAAAAGCCATTAATTCTACTTTGGCACTTTAGAAAAGCCCGAGCGACCCCCTGCCCCTAAAGGGGGTTGCTCGGGCTTTTCTAAAGTGCCAAAGTAGAACTAAGCAAATCAAGTCTTTTTTTTTATAAAAACATAAAAAAATATTGATTTTTTTTTTAATTTCCCCACGTATTTCAACAATATATAGGTATTTTTTAACACATTTAAAATTAAAACAATGAAAAAAATACGCTTCTTATTATGGGTGTGTGTCTGTGTAATGGCATTAGCCGCTTTCAAAAAAAGTGAAACCACCCCGAGTCTCAAAGGCTCATGGAAAACCCAAAATGGTGTGATGATTTGCTCCAA
>JAYUQN010000160.1:0-5573 GCA_043756725.1 Saprospiraceae bacterium | reverse complement strand
TTGAAATCCTTGTTGTTTATCAAATAAACTTTTTTCAAATAACAAGTGCAATAATACAATATTAAACTGATTTCACAACAATCTTCTAAAAAAAATTTTGTTAAACCCCTTTTAACATAAATAAAATTGGCATCCCCTACCCGCTCTCCAATTTATATGTGCCTGCATTTTTTTCAGATATAAAGTATAACAAATATAAAAAACATATCAATTGTAAAAAAATGATTATTAACAATATATCTTTAAAACCCCCATCTTATTCCATTCAATTATATACTAAGATGCAAAGGCAATATCTTTTGGTGTGTAGGTATTAATTTTTTTTGAAAATTGTAAAAAAAATTACCCCCTCAGTATCGTCATGATAAAGTGAGGGTAAAAAAATATATTTTTTTTTGAAATTAGTCATTCACATTCAGCAGCAATTTTAGCTCCGTCGCATCCTCTGGTTTCATTTTTCCGCTTAAAATTAAGCGCAATTCTCGCCTTCTTTGCGCCTCGTCATATTGTTTTACCTCTTCACTCGATAATGGAAGCACAGGCACAATGGGTTTTGGCTTCCCTGTTTCATCATCTAAAGCCACAAAAGTCAAGTACGCATGGTTGCATAAACGGGCATTGCTGCCTTTCATATCGGCAGCAAAAACCTCTACAAATATTTCAACGGATGAAGTAAAAGCCCTTGTCACACAGGCTTCAAGTGTCACAATATCACCTTTATATATAGGCTTCTGAAAAGAGACATGATCTACTGAAACAGTTACGACTTGCGATTGACAATGCCTGCCTGCACAAATAGCCGCTGCAATGTCCATCCATTTCATCAAATTGCCGCCCATCAGATTGCCCATCGGGTTGGTATCGTTGGGCATCACCATTTCAGTCATAATGGTGCGTGATTCGTTGACTTTTTTTGCTTGCATGTTTTTAAGTTAAAATGAAAAGAGGGTGCAAAGGTAGTTATTTCTACGCTTTGCACCCCCTCAGTATTTCCCCCTTTTTACATAAAAAAATCGGGTCTTGAACGCATCAAAACCCGATTATACCTAACTTTTATAGTTTAAATCTTACAATTTCAAAAACTTGGTCGGCACATTCTTCGCCAAATGGGTTCTCGGTGAAACAAAATAAACACCGCTTTGAAGGATATTCGCATCCAAATATAGCCTGTTTTCACCTTTCTTTACAATGACTGTTTCAGTCCGAACCAATTTCCCAAGCGTGTTCGCAATATCAAACGTCACTTCACCCTCAATGAGGCTTTCCAAATCAATAAAAACCTCCCCCTCAGTAGGATTCGGTAAAATGCGATGTATGACTATCGGTATCAATTGCGTTGGCTTTTGAGCGGATAGACTGGCAACAGGAGCTGCGCCAAATAAGCCCAATGTTATATTCGCCGTGTTATTAGTCGTAATAATATCAGTGGGTGTCGAAGCTGTCAAATTTGTTGTAAAAGTCGTAGAATTGGGGATGTTGTTTAAGAAAAACAAGGGCACAGATAAAGTAGCCGAGCTATTTGCTGGAAAACTTGGTATTTGCCATTCAAATACTCTCAACCCATTTTGCCATTCACGCCAAGTACCAAGTGTTGCGGTTGCGCCTCCACCTGTATTTGTTCCTACTGGGAATGGAAATTTTATTACAACATTTGAGTATGCGGCTGTGCCTGTATTCTGAGCTGTAATTGTGAAAATAGTTGTTGAAAACTTTGAATAAGAAGTATTAGTTGAAGCAATAGATAAACCTAAATCCTGACCACCACCGCCACTGCTTTGCGCAATCACATTAAAATTGCAATTAGCTATATTACCTCTGGCATCTGTTGCTCTAAAAGAGACGGCATTCGTGCCAATTGGAAAACAAGACCCACTTGTTAAACCAGCCGTTTGCACAACCGTTGGGGTACTACAATTATCTATTGCCGTTGGTGTTGCCCATGAAGAGGCAGCACAAGTTGTTGTGGTTGTTAAAGTTCGTGAAGCAGGGCAATTGGTGAAAGTAGGTGGCACTGTTTCAGTTGCACAATTATTAGTCGCTGCAACTGTAACCATAAAACTACAAATTGCTTGATTACTTCTTGCATCCGTTGCTCTATAAGTCACTGTACTTGTACCAATTGGAAAACAAGAGCCACTGATAAGCCCTCCTGTTTGAGTTACGGTTGGTGTACCGCAATTATCGGTAGTCGTTGGAGCTGTCCAAGCGGTTGTTGCACAAGTCGTAGTCGTTGTTAGGCTTCTACTTGATGGGCAGTTTTGAAATACAGGGATTTGTGTATCGGTATCACAAGGGTTACCGCCGCCGCCACACGCCACAACCGTTTCATTCGTCAATTTCATATTGAGCCAAGCCACGCGCGTCGGGTCGTTATTGACTCTGAAACGCATACTCGCACCCATGTCTGCCGTCAATTGTTGGCTTGCGCCCGTACCTACTTGAAAAGGCGCACCATCGAGTGCTATACTGAGGGGGGTGTTTGTTCCCTCTTGATAGGTACCTGTCATAGAAGTATAGTAAAACCAATCGGAGACAGGTTGATTAGCCATACAAAAAGCTTTCACAGGTGCACCCGCAGGCGGTGTAGATGTTCCACCTGAAAGTGTTACATTCATCGTAATGAGTTGCCAAGATTCTGTTCTAAATGTACCTCTGAAAGTAGCTATACCCCCTGCTTTGCGTTCAAAACTAACACTACCATTGCCCACTTTTATAATCGTCCCTTTACAGTCGGGGCTGCCAACAAGAGGGTCAAAACGGATGCTGTATTGTGCAAATTGATTAGCAGCACACCCACAAAAATTATTGACATCCACAGCAGAATAAGTTTTACAGACATCCACAACAATAACTTTGGTAACAACCACATTGAAAGAGCAAGTTGATTGATTATTAGCAACATCCCATGCCGTATAGGTAACAGTCGTTGTACCTTCTGGAAAACAAGTGCCACTTGCAAAGTTGCTTGTAAGGGTCGTTGCCGTACAATTGTCCACAGATGTGGGTGCAGTCCAAGTCGCAGTGGCACAAGTGCTCGTTGTTTGGAGTGAAATATTGGCAGGGCAATTTGACAGGACAGGTGGTACAATATCATTCACACAAGGACCTTGTCCCTCAGGCACAAAGATAGCTGTCAGCGTTTTAGCCGCCGTAAGGCGCACATTGATAGAAGCCACAGCAGGCAATGTTGCATCAGACCAACGTGAAAAAATATAACCCGGGGCTGCAACAGCTACTACAGGAATTTCAATACCTGTGAAATATTTACCCGTATATGGAAAATGACTATTCCCCAAATTGAGCGTACTAAATTGCAATGTGCCTGTGCCTGCTGGACTGACATTGAGCGTAACATCTGCCGTGCCTGTCACGTCTGTGAGCATATCATTGACATCTTGATAAACAAAAAGTGCCCGATTATCATTGAAATTTTTAACTTTAGCAATGTTTTGGGGAAAAATAATGGCATTTGGATTTCCCCACCTATTAGAATGTCGAACTATTTCACCCGCATAAAGATTTTGAAAATCAGTTAATCTTTGATTAAGTCTGGCGGGTTTTAGAATCGTATTCATCATATCTGCCAAACGGTTGGAAAAATCTTGACGGAATTGCGCATTTTCCATACACTTTCTAAAAAGCAGCGTTGACCAGGGTTCGTTGTTAAAAAACCGATAGGTTGGGTCAACCAAACGCCTCAAAGCCGTTGGCGAAGGGTCACCCGTATTGAAACCGCCTGTTGCTTGAAACAAACCCATTGTGAAATCATAATCAAAACTAATCCATTTCCATTTGCTACCTGCCGCCCTTGCTAAGAATCGACGGTTGTTATTAGCGGGCCAGTCTTCATGGTCAATGAAAACATTGAAAGCCATGACATCCATAAAATTTTGAATATCAATTCTCGATTTCAAGTCTTCATAAGCTGCTGGTGTAGAAAAATTGACACCACTATTGAGATAAGCTTGAAAATTGAGCCACACGGTAGAATCCCCGTTGAGGGTTTCTGTTTCATTTTCAACCATATCGTATTGGCTGCCTGTCAATCCAAAATGTTGTTCAACAAACGTTGTTTTCACACGCTCATTGATGCTGTGAATACCCCAATATTGCCCATTATAATACACCACAGAAGGGCGATAAGAAGACGCGTATATTTCAGGTTTTTTCAAAATAGAACCTATATCGCTCATATCCAAAAACAGACTTGTTACATAATCATTTCTGAACATGGTAATATTCCAATCCTGCCCACTATTGCGTAACACGAGGCGTTTGAAATTGGTATAAGGCAAATCTGAAAACATTTTATACGTCATATTTGCCAAACCATAAGCCGCTTTCGCTTTCAATTCCAACGATTTCTGAGGCAACGTGGCACTCGCTGTGCCTTGTATTTCAACACCCAAATCTTGGTCGAGAACAGCCGTATTATTGCCATTTTCAAAAAACTCAATATGGGCAGGCACCTCCAAATCTAAAAGATAGTTGGGATAAATGCCCGTAGCCGGGCTAAAAAAATCATCAGGCTTGAACGACACAGCCATAATAGGAAAGGTATGCGGCATGTTAAACAAGTAAGAATGGGTTGTTATTTTACTTGAAACCTGACCTGCCGCAAAAGCTTTTGCCCGTAAAGTTGTTGTTTTATTGATATTGATGGGAACAGAATAAGATGCGGATGTCAAGGAGTCTGGCACGTTGCCATCCAAAGTGTACCGAATATTCGCATTAGGTGTTGTGGATTGAAGGCTCACTGTAAAAGGCGCATTAAATCTACCTCCTTTGATAGAAGCCGTAACATTTTGTACTTGAGCATTTAGAACAATGGGTGAAAGCAATAGAAAAAAGACACCCCCCCAAAAAGAGCGTGAATACATGGCGTTCATAGTCTTGGTTTGTTTTAATAAATGAGATATAAGTTTTTTAAATTATATAGGGGGATGCGGGGGGAGAGAAAGACAAATGTAGTCTGTTTTTTTTGTAAATATTTTGTTTGTGAGCAATTGTGTTTAAATTTACTATTAAAAGTATAGAATTAAGATTATGTTTTTTTGAAATAAAAAGTCTGAAATATTTGCATTTTGTATCTGTGTCAAATTTATTTTGTATCTTAAATTTTGATATAGTATACTCTTCTGATGGATTTTTTCAAAACTAAGGTAACTGTTTTTTTAGGAAAAAGGGGGAAACCATAGCAAACCCAAAAGGAGGACTAAGCCATTTTGGATAACCTCGATTCTGCCGAAGGATACCCCGATAGCAAGGCGGAACAGATTTAAACAAAAGCCACCTGCTGCTTTTTCTTAGCAACAACTATCCGTTTTTTCTTGACGGCATGTTTCTTTTTATAGTTTTTAATAAACTCACTTATCGTTTTCCGTTCTGTATCAGAAAGCGGTATAGGTTCTACAAAAAAAATCTACTTCTAAAGGTTCTTTAATAAGTGCCATGATATTTATGATTTAAAATACGGAATTATCTACTTTGTGGTACAAGCGCACATTTAGGAAATTTTAAAAATTTCCTAAATGTTGATAATCAATAAGTTATAACTTCTTGTACCACAAAGT
>JAYUQN010000159.1:0-2162 GCA_043756725.1 Saprospiraceae bacterium | reverse complement strand
CTTTCAATGCCTGGTTTGACAAAGACCCATTCAGAGAAAGTGCCGTTATTGCTTATTATGCCATCTTTAGCATACCCGGATTATTGTATCTGATTATCTCTGTGGCAAGCTACTTTTTTGGAAAAGAAAAAGTGAGTCAAAATATAATAGAACAAATAGGCAGTACAATGGGTGCGGATACGGCTGCCCAAATAAATGGCATGTTGACCACAGCCAGTCAAGCCCAATCCAGTCTTTTGGGTTCTATCATTGGCATAGCTACCATTCTTGTAGGCGCCACTGGGGTATTTGTAGAATTGCAAAAAACATTTAATTTAATTTGGCATGTGAAAGTCGCGCCTAAAAGTGGCTTATTACCCCTACTTAAAGCCCGCTTGTTTTCCTTTGGATTAATCTTAGCCATTGCTTTTTTATTGACCATTTCATTGGTTATTTCAACAGCCCTTGCCGCTATGAGTAATTGGATTAAAGTTGATACCTCCGAATTTATGATCGTGTTTTTCAATATTGTCAATTTTATTATTTCATTGGCAGTTATATCCACGCTCTTTGGCTTGATGTTTAAAATATTGCCTGATGCCAAAATACAATGGAAACATGTTTGGTTGGGGTCTCTCGTTACGGGCTTATTATTTACAATTGGCAAAACCGCTCTGGCATTCTATTTCGGCAAAGCAGAACCTGCCTCCGCTTATGGTGCCGCAGGCTCCATTATCTTAATGATGTTGTGGGTATCCTATTCTTCCATGATTGTGTTTTTTGGAGCCGAGTTTACAGCAACTTATGCCAAACTGTATTCAGGCACAGTACCGCCGTCAGACATTGCCAAAAAAGACCCCCATTAAATGTGGGAATCATGTAACTTATTATAAAAATAGTGTAACAATATGCACAATAAAGCGACTTACCTTTGTTTCAATCATCATTAAAAAAATCAATATTATGCCGTTATTAAATGTATTACTCGTACTTGTGGTTGTAGGTGTCCTTCTTTGGCTTGTCAACACTTACATACCAATGGATAGCAAAATTAAAAACATCCTCAACGCCGTTGTTGTCATTGTGCTTGTTATTTGGTTGCTTCAAGCTTTTGGACTTTTAGGGTCTTTAAAAAGCATACGCATATAAAATTAGAAATAGCCAGTTTGTTTTTTTAATCGCTCTACCCGTTTTGTGTAAAGCGATTTTTTTTGTAAAATTTAAAGATGAAAAATATAAAAATATTGTGGCAATTCAGCCGCCCCCATACACTTATAGGCAGCACCCTGAGTATTTTGTCCATTTTTGCCGTAGCCATTGGCACCAGTGACTTTGACGCTATTGCCCCTCTCCTACTGCCCTTAAGCCTTTTGAGTGCGTGGACATGCAATATTTACATCACAGGTTTGAATCAATGGTCGGATATTGAAGTTGATAAAATAAACAAACCCTGGTTGCCTATTGCGGCGGGTACATTGTCCAAAGAAAATGCTTTACGCATTGTGATAATCTGTGGGGTTCTATCTTTAGCCTCAGCCCTTTGTTTGTCCCTACCATTTTTCGGCTTGATAGCCACCATTATGGTTATCGGAACGGCTTATTCCCTACCCCCTTTAAAGCTGAAACGCCACCACGTGATGGCGGCTGCCGCTATCGCTATTGTGCGGGGTTTATTGGTAAATATTGGTTTTTATTTACATTTTCGGTATGAAATGATGGGATATTGGTCTCCAACCACGGCTATTTTACCCTTGACGGTTTTTGTAACGGCTTTCAGTTTGGGCATAGCTTGGTTCAAAGACATACCCGATACTGAGGGGGATGCGGTGCACAAATTTGGCACTTTAGCCGTCAAAAATGGGCGGCAACGCGCTTTTATGGCAGGAGTGATTGTCGTTTCAAGTGCTTATTTTTATATCATCCTCGCTGCTTTTATCGGTCAATTGCCAGCCATGCTGTATTATATTTTAACCCATATTGCCGCTTTATTTATTTTTCTTTGGCAAGCGCGAAACTTGCAGGTAACCAACAATTTACAAGTTAAACGTTTTTACTTGTTTTTTTGGGGCTTGTTTTTTCTCGAATATATCCTTTATCCTTTAGGGTTTTATTTGCCTTCCTAATTCTACATTGGCACTCTGGAAATTCATGCGCGCCCCCCGACCCCCAGAGGGGGAGTACAT
>JAYUQN010000158.1:0-2163 GCA_043756725.1 Saprospiraceae bacterium | reverse complement strand
AAGCAGATGAAAACATTTTGAATCTGTAAAAATTTCTAATTTTACGGCAAAACTTAAAATGTTATGAAAAGAGTTGTAGTAACAGGCATCGGCGCAGTAACCCCAATCGGCAACACTGTTAAAGAATACCTTGAAGGTTTGCAGAAAGGTGTCAGTGGCGCCGCTCCGATTACGAGATTTGATGCCTCTCTGTTCAAAACGCATTTCGCTTGTGAAGTCAAGAATTTCAATCCTGAAATAGCTATTGAAAAAAAAGAAATACGCCGTGTGGATCTTTATGCTCAATTTGGCTTAGTTTCAGCTGATGAAGCCATGAAAATGAGCGGCATCACATCAGACAATGTGAACTTAGATAGGGCAGGTATTATCTTCGCTTCAGGGGTGGGTGGTATGACGACCATTGAACACGAAATTACTGAATTTGCGAGAGGCAATGGCATACCACGCTATAACCCTTTTCTGATTCCTAAAATGATTCCCAATATGGTATCGGGACTTTTAGCTATCAAATATGGGTTTAGAGGCATCAATTATGTGACCGTTTCAGCTTGTGCCTCAGCTAATAATGCTATTATCAATGGTTTTGATTATATTCGCCTCGGCAAAGCTGATGTCTTGATAACAGGTGGCTCAGAAGCTTCCATAACGGCAACGGGCGTTGGGGGCTTTACCGCCATGCACGCCATGAGTACCCGCAATGACGACCCGAAAACAGCCTCTCGTCCTTATGATAAAGATAGAGATGGTTTTGTGCTTGGCGAAGGCGGGGCTACGCTTGTCCTTGAAGAATATGAACACGCTAAAAAACGGGGTGCAAATATCCTTTGTGAGCTTGTCGGCACAGGTATGACATGTGATGCCTATCACATGACGGCTCCCGACCCAGAAGGCAAAGGCGTTATTAATTGTATGAAAGTGGCTATAAAAGAAGCCAAATTGAAAATGTCTGGCGTTGATTATATCAATACCCATGGCACGTCTACACCTTTGGGCGATGTAGCTGAATTAAGGGCTATTTCAGGTGTTTTTGGTAAAAATGCTTATAACATGAATATCAGTTCTACAAAATCAATGACGGGGCATTTGCTCGGTGCAGCAGGAGCCATTGAAGCTGTAGCAGGTATTTTAGGCATGATGCACGATTTTGTGCCACCGACTATCAACCATTTTACGGATGACCCTGAAATGGACTCAAAACTCAACCTTACTTTCAATGAAGCGCAACAACGCCGCTTGAATGTCGTATTGAGCAACGGTTTTGGCTTTGGCGGGCATAATACAACTGTGATTTTCAAACGTATTTGAAAATATATAAAAACAAGTTATTAAGGTATCGGGGTATTGCGGTATTGATTTCTTTGCAAGAATGATTGCATCAAACTTTTTTGTTTTCACTGTCTTTTTACCCCCTCTCCGTAGGAGTCCTGCGGACAGTATTGACAACGTTTAGTCGCTTATTTTGAGCTTTAAAAGGTCTTTGACAAACTAACCTATAAGGTCGCTTGAAAACTTTATAGGTCTGTTTTTCCACTCAAAATAACTCAGCTTAACGTTTTTTGGTCTGTTAAAACGTAGCTTAATAACTCAATAACCAATAACATTCAATTTCAAGGTTTTGAGTTACGTAAAAAAACTGTTCAATTATCATTTCTCCAAAGACAAGCAGTTGGCGCGGAGACTACGCCCTATTTTGGGCTTCATACCTTCTGATTTGGCATTGTACAAACTGGCTTTTTTTCACAAATCCAGTAATCCTGCTGAAAAACTCGCAATGGGTGTTACGCAGAACAATGAGCGATTGGAGTATCTTGGCGATGCTGTGTTAGGTACTATCGTTGCCGAATATCTTTTCAACAAATACCCAAATTTTGATGAAGGATTTTTAACCAAAATGCGCTCTAAAATAGTGAAGCGCAATTCGCTTAATAAAATTGGGGATAAAATGGGGCTTGATGTTATACTTCAAGAGTACAACAACACCCGTTTGAGTCGCTCTATGTTGGGCAATGCGGTTGAGGCTTTGGTAGGTGCTGTTTATTTAGAATGTGGCTACGATAAAACCCGCCGCTACGTTATCCGAAAATTGCTTCGTAAATATCTCGATATTCACGAACTTGAAACGTATGACGACAACTACAAAAGCCAACTTTTGGAATGGAGTCA
>JAYUQN010000157.1:0-2167 GCA_043756725.1 Saprospiraceae bacterium | reverse complement strand
ATAAAAGAAATAATCTCTCCGTTGCGATAATGGACTCGATAATCGCAATCATGAGATAATTCAAGGTATTCTTCCCATGTAGCGCGTACACGTACCTCCCGCTTGCCCATATCTGCCCGCTCTTCATACGTGAGCGGCAAAGGCAATTTACGGCGGCGTGGTTTAGGTTTCACAACCTCTTTTATTTCAGCTAAAGCAAGCGTTTCAGTCATATCTATTTCTTTTTTTACAAAATTAAACTTTTTTAGCTAATTATCCAAGCCGCTCTTTCATTTTACTTTTACCATAATTTTTCAAAACAGTCACTTGCAATATAAGAAAAATTAAAAAACCAAGAGCCAGATTTTTTCCTATTCGCCCTATAAAATCACCCATTAACGTGTAAAAAGTCATTTTATCAGAAAATTCAATAGTGCCTTTTATACACGCATCAACCCCGTAAGGTGTAGCCTCTGAAATATTGCCGTAAATATCAATGAAACAACTGGAGCCTGTATTGGCAGACCGCACCACAGGGCGACGGGTTTCAATAGCCCGCAAAGAAGCGAATTTTTTGAGTTGCTCATAGCCGGGTGTATCGCCCCACCAACCATCATTTGAGACGACGAAAAGCGCATCTGCTCCATTTTTGATAAAACCCGTACAGTAATCGCCATAAATAGATTCATAACAAATCATAGCGCCCACAGCCGTTTGACCATCTTTATTCCAAAAAACACTGCGCTCGGCTTGAGTTCCTAACCCTCCGACTGTGCCACCAAAACTTTTAAAAACAGGTTTCAACCAGCTAAATAAAAAGCCATAAGGCAAAATTTCTGGACCGGGTACAAATTTTGATTTTACATACATGGGTAAAGAATCTGCTCCTGCTGCTATTTGAGTAGATGCATTATAATTTTCCCAATAGGTGAATGTTCCGTCGTTATTGTCGTGTTCTCGTACTGTTGAGGGTAAACCTGCGGGTTTTTTACGGACATAAGGTGCGTAGATTCTAATGGCGTCTATGCCTGTTACAAGGTGTAATTTGGGATAGCGATTTGTGAAATTTTTCAATTCCTGTACGATGGGATTTGAATGCCAACTATCGACATGCCGAAAATCAAAACTGGTTTCTGGAAAAACCAAATAATCAGTCGTTGAATCTACCTTTTCACTGGCTAATTTTAGAAATTTTTTGATTTGTATCTGCTCTGGAATTTCAAATTTTTCATAAAGGGGTTCATAATTGGGTTGCACAACCACCACGTTTATCTTTGGTGTGTCAGGATTTTTCATATAAATACCCAAAGACAACGAAATACTGAGGGGTATGAAAAGCCCTGCAAAACATTGAATAACAACCGTTTTTACACCTTCTTGCTTGAAATATTTTTTATCAATCAACTTAAAAATCAAGACATTTAAAAGTAAAATCCATAAGGAACCGCCAAAAACGCCTGTGTACTCGTACCATTGCACCCAACTTGGATATTCTGCAAAAGCATTGCCCAGCGTGAGCCATGTCCACGATATTTCCCAGTTGAGATGCACATATTCAAAAGCCAACCAATATGTAATGAAGGCACTGTATTTCAATATTTCATCGGCTTTAACACGCTGTAAAATACCATTTTGCATCAACCAATGGGGGTTAATAACAGCATTGGTTTTATGAAACAGCCAAAAAGGAATACACATAAAAAAGGCGTTCAAATAATTGGCTATCATGCCCCCTGCCAAAACTGCATTGGCTACCCACCAAGTTGTCAAAATATTCCAAATAACAAAGGTATTAAAAGCATATTTCATTATGCCTTCTCCCTTTTTTCCCTCTGAAATTTCTTTTTGAACGAAAAGAAGGGGCACAAACCCGACAAACATGAAGGGCGTTAAGGGTGAATTAGGAAACCCTAAACTGAGAAACAAGCCACTCAAAGAGGATAAAGCCAACCATCGCCTATTATAATTGTTGAAACGCAAGAAGACAAGCAATGCCCAAAAAGCCGTGAGAAAACCGAATGTCCACCAACCCCAAAGCGGTAGGCGGCTCATTGTGAAACCACAAACAAGTATAATAACGAGCGATAGCGCAATGCCGATAAAACGGAGGTTTTTCATTAGGCGTGTTTTTTTAATTAAAATAGGCTCAAAATTCGCAATTTTGTGTAGATTTGCTTGCAAACAGCTA
>JAYUQN010000156.1:0-2169 GCA_043756725.1 Saprospiraceae bacterium | reverse complement strand
AAAAAAACAAAGTTATAATCAATAGTTCTTCTTTATGAAAATACTTGCGCATTTCATCCAGAGACATGTTTAAATCCATCATTTTTTGAAAACGTTGGATTAATTCGGGCAAATCTTTTTTTTCAAGAAGTGACATTGCTTTTTTATTTTCACCAAAGTTATAAGTATTTTTTGAAATAGACAAATCTTGTTTAAAATTCTTTTGTCAAAATAGTAGCCGCTTTTTCATAATTATACCCCTTTTTAGCCACTATTTCATTTAAAACCGTTTTAGCCTCCTCTTTTTTACCCGATTTGAAAAGGCTATATGCTAAAAACCAACGGGCTTCTTCTTCATAAACGGCATCGTTTTGAACGACAAGGTCTTGAAAGAGGGTAGTGGCTTTGACATAATCGGGTTGATTTTGATAGATTAAACTTAAAGCGAGGTAAAAATTTTGCTCATTTGTAGGTGTCGTTATCGTATTTAATTGTTGAGTAGCTTCTGAAAACTGCTTATTTTTATAGGCTTCCATGCCTTTTTTCCACACCATGATGTCTTCATTCGTTCCCATTCTCACTTCTGCAGCAGGGTAGGGGTTGTTTGAAACGAGCGAATCAAAATTTTCAGTGCGGAGGTTGAAAATGACTAAAAAGGCTATGGCTGCTGCCAAACCTATGGCATAAGGGGCAAGCCTGCGGATGATGCCTGTTTGCTGTTTTTTCAGGTCAACAACAGGGGTTTCATTACGCTTTATACCGTCTTGGGAAAGCATATTTTGCCATTTGTTACGGTCTGCCAAGCGCGTGGCTTCCCGTATAAGGTTGTTTTCGACCCCCTCAGTATTTTGAGGTGGTAACTCACCTTTTTTATAGTTTTCTAACTGTTTTTTAGATTGTGCATTCATGTTCAATAAGTTTTATTTGCGTTGTAGCTTCGGCTTTAGCCGAACCCGTTTAAACGGCTTTAGCCGTTGAATTATAAGCAATGTCAACGGCTAAAGCCGTTAAAACAGGTTCGGCTAAAGCCGAAGCTACGCGTAGTTTTCAAAAAAATACTGTTTCAACCCTGTCATACACCGTTTGCTTTCCTGCGTAATGGAATTGGGTTTAGCCTCTCTTATTTCAGCAATTTGCTGAATTTGTAGGTTCTCATAGTAGCGTAGGCGTAAGACTTCTTGACACTTTTTTTCTAACATTGACCATGCTTTTGCAAGGGCGGCGTGGCTGTCTTCATCCCAATCGAGGCTATCGTCGTCAGCGAGAGAGAAAGGGATGTCGTCAATATCTATCGTAGGCACTTTTCTACCTGTGCGTTTCAGCCAATCGGTGAAAGCGATGCGGGTGAAAAGGAATCTAAGATTGCCGTATTGAATTTTACCTGCTATGAGCAAATCCCGAAATTCGAGAATGGTGTCAATAGTCAAATCGTAAGCGTCCGCTTGTGGTACGCCTTTTTCAAAGATAAGAAAGCGGCGACAATCGTCGAAATGCTTTCTAAAAATATGTTCAAAAAGACTTTCGTCCCCCGCTTTCAGTTTGCGGACGAGAGCCTCAAACTCCTCGGGGGAGAGTCCAAAATTTTGATTGGGCGATGACAGCATATTTCGTTTTCAGTATTGTGTAGGGCGTATTGCAATTGTACGCGGCTACTTTTTCAAGATAAAATTTGATAGTCACCCTCCTTTGTTTTTTAGAATCGTACAGGGGGAGAAGCGTTTATAGTTTCTGGTGTATCGTTTTTAAACTATCTAAACATTAGACACCATATACTTAACACTTCCTTAACTGTATAAGCCAAAGGGTGGTGAAATATGACACGAAGTTAGGTAAATATTTTTACTTTATCGTTTTGATAGACCCCTCAGTAAAAAAGCTTTGTTTTTATGTACCATGAAATTTTATAAAAAGTGTACTTTTGTTGTGTTTAAAATTGATTCACTATAATCACTAAAATATGGAGAACGCACACCTTATTCCTTTTGAAGGTAAAGAAATTAGAAAAATATGGCATACCGAAGAATGGTATTTTTCTGTTGTAGATGTCATTGAAGTTTTGACAGATAGTAAAAACCCTTCTGTTTATTGGTCTGCCTTAAAAAAACGTGAAAATGAATCTTTTACATTTTGTAAAAGATTGAATTTTAAGAGGGCTAATGGAAAAACATACCCCACCGATTGTGCTAATAC
>JAYUQN010000155.1:0-2169 GCA_043756725.1 Saprospiraceae bacterium | reverse complement strand
GGTTATTGAAAAGCAAACTGCCCAAAGCAAGGGTACTGGATTGTTTAATAAAATCTCTTCTGTTTGTCATACGTTATCATTTTTTTTATTGTGAAAGCACTTGTAGCGGCGACTTTATTCGCTGCTACAAACTAAAATACTGAGGGGGTCTTAGAAAGATAATTTTAAAATTTGCAGTATTAAAAATAGCATGACACTATATTGGTAGGTATTTCTTACAAAAGTATAAGATGAAGCAAATCTACAATAAAGGATTGATATAAATCTTTACACAATTCGACACTTAGCCTTTTCTGTTCGATAATTACCAATTTTTTACTTTTGTTGAAAAAATGAATTTTGCAGTATTAACAAACCCTCAATTTTAATAGAAGCATTGATGATTATTGATTTGTCAGTACAAATACACACATGTATTGGCATGTCATGACAAGTAAAAGTTATCAGAACTCCTACCCTACCCTATTTGATACGGCATGATGAACTATTAGCACAACTTTTTTATTTTTTTCAAATGCAAAATAGAGCGTCTTAGTTTTTTAGCTCCCCTTTACAAACTCATTGAGAAAGGTTTAAGCAGCATATTTTGTACGCACATGCCAACACATGTAAGCACAAATACACACATGTGCGTGCATAACCCTGTCATTTTAGTTAAAATCTATCTTAGCATAAAACAAATGGCACGTTCCTGTCTTCCCAAATAGGATTTTAGAAGCCATAAAGCCATAAAGATAGATTTTGACATAACTATTAGGTTTAGATGTTTTGAAATGCTTAAAATGAAAAAATGAAAGGTGGCACTTAAATGGTTTTGTTACTTTAAAAAAATAAAAGAGCAACCTTGTAATGACATGTACTTACAAGTATTGACATGTACTTACGATTTTACACAAATGTTAATTTGTGTAAAATTGTAAAGATTTGCACACAGTTGTACTAATGCGTACAAAAAAAGTTGTACATTTGCACACTTGTCAGTACAAATACATAGAACGGCTCGCAAATTCGAGGCGCTGTATAAAACAAAAAAAACCGCTTATGATAATCGCTGTAACAAACCTAAAAGGGGGAGTAGGAAAAACAACTTTAGCCATCAACTTAGCCGTTGCTTTTGCCCACCGAAAACAAAAAGTCTGCCTCATTGACTTAGATGAAGGTCAAAAATCGGCTATGGTCTGGGGTGAAAACCGAGCCGAAGCCCAAAAAGAACCTTTTATAAAAGTGGAGACACAAGCCGCCAAGCAACTATTTTACAATATACCTGACTTGCGAGACAAGTATGATATTGTTATCATTGACGGTTGCCCGACATTAGCAGAAGTGCAAAGCCGCATTATTTGGGCTTCTGATATTATCATTATTCCCGTCCGTCCTTCCGAGTTGGATTATCGCAGCTTTGAGCAGTTTTTAGAGCAATATGACCGCTTAGCAGCGGATAGAGGAGAGCGTAAAATCAAAGGTTATGTGGTCATGAACGGCATCATCGCCAAATCCAATATCGCCAAAAATGTAGAAGAAGCACTTAGCCATTACGAACAATTGCCGATGCTAAAAACCCGCTTGGCACAACGTTTAGCGTATGCCGAAAGCGTAAGCGATGGGGTAGGGGTGATTGAATATAAAGACGATAAAGCGAAGGCTGAAATAGAAGCTTTAACGGATGAAATACAAGAAATAATCGCACAGTTTTAACCCCCTCAGTAAAAAGCAATAAAATTGAAAATAATATTAAGATGAAAAAGATACTACCTAAAAATACAAACACAGCTTTAAGCGCAGAAGCTTTAGAAGCTTCCTTTCAAAAATCCGCTTCCATAAAAACGGAACAACCCTCAATACCCATCTCCCCTCAACCATTACCCCTAATTACTGAGGAAACCGTAAAAAACGCACCTACAAGCAAACGAGAAGGGCGCAGTCGCATTTCTATTGATATACCTGATGAAATATATGCCCAAGTTGAAAACCATAAAGAAGAAACGGGGCAAACCATGACACATTTGGTTGTTTCACTCTTGAAAAAATTTTTTGCGGAAAAAACAAACAAATAACAATTGATAGTTAACCTTTTATGCCTATAAATTTTAAATATAACTAAAATAGGACAACATCAACAACGCACACCATGTTGTTGTATTTTATGTATTTTAATTCTTTTTGTATTTT
>JAYUQN010000154.1:0-5605 GCA_043756725.1 Saprospiraceae bacterium | reverse complement strand
AATTTTGATAAGATTTTGATTTTTTCAAAAAATCAAAATCTTATCAAAATTTCGCAAAAAACTTACCCTAAATCTGTGCACAAATCAAAGAATTTATTGGGCAAATTAGAAAACATCGTTTTTCTATTTAATTCGTTAAAAACCGTGTTTGGGCGAAAAACAAAAGTAGCTACTTTAATAAATGCTAAATTTGTTTTTTTTAAAACATTTGTCCAAATAACATTAATTATCCAATCATGCAAAATATTAGTTTTAGAACAATTGGCACCCATCTTATTTTTTGGTTTGTTTATTTTCTCTATGTTTGGTTACCAGATGGCAGCATAAACGAAAAATATTGGGAATATTTTATATTAGCGTGTTGTCTCACGCCCGTCGTAATGGCGGGTACATATTTTACAATTTTCATTACCATTGAGCGTTTTTTATTGAAAAGACAGATGTTGTTTTTTTGGTTGAGTCTTACGGCGAGCATGATTGTATTTGGCGTTTTGAGGCGTTTGGTGTTTTTTGAAATTATATACCCCATGCTATTTCCAGAAAAATTGAGTGAGCCTTTTTTGTATCTTCCTAAAATAACGATTGGTGCAGTACAAGTACACTTGATAGCGGCAGTGGGAGCGATGATATATTTGATAGGCAAATGGAAAGAACAACAGCATATTGCAGAGGTTTTGAAAAAAGAGAAATTGGCGGCAGAGTTGGCATTGTTGACGTCACAGGTGCAACCCCACTTTATTTTCAACACACTCAATAATATATACATGCTTTCGATGAAAGGCTCTAAGCAGACTTCGGATATGGTTTACCGCCTATCTTCCTTGTTGAGTTATATGTTGTATGATTCAAAACAAGAAACGATTGAGTTGGAAAAAGAAGTGGATTATATCAAAAACTATATTGATTTAGAAAAAATAAGGTACGGCGAGCGTTTGGATGTCCAATTAAATGTGTATAAAAATTTGAAAGGCATTTTTGTTCCACCGCTTTTATATCTACCTTTGGTTGAAAATGCTTTCAAACATGGCGCCAGCAATGCCGTTAAAGAGAGTTGGATTCATATTGACATATCGGTTAAAAAAAATATCTTGACTTTTAAAGTTGAAAATAGCATTGCCGATGAAAAAAGAGAAAAATCGAGCTTTGGCAATGGTTTGGGCTTAGAAAATTTGAAGAAACGCTTAGAAATTCTTTTCCCAAATCGGTCTGAATTAAAAACTTTGAAAGAAGACAATACTTTTTTAGCAGTCGTGAAAGTTGAGTTAAATAATATCATTACTGGGGTGAGTAAAAAAAATCAGAAATTGGGAGTTCCTCAGATTTAATAAGGGTCAAAAAATAACGTTTTAAATTTAGGAGGAATCCATTTTACTTTGTGTTTTGTGTTTTAAAAATAAAAAATTGCTATGAAAATAAAATGTCTTATTGCCGATGATGAACCCTTAGCGTCCGAATTGGTTGCGACGCATCTCGCAAAAATACCCGATTTAGAGCTTGTTGCCTCTTGTCACAATGCTTTTGAAGCTTTTGCCGTTTTGCAAAAAGAACAGATTGATTTGCTCTTTCTTGATATTCAAATGCCCCGTATGACGGGTTGGGAATTACTTAAAAATATTACGCATAAACCTTATGTGATTATCACAACGGCTTATCGAGAACATGCTTTGGAAGGCTACGAATTTGATGTGTTAGATTTTTTACTAAAACCCATTACTTTTGAGCGTTTTGAAAAAGCTATCGAAAAATATCATTCCCGCAAACAAATTATTGTTGAGCATCATACCCCCTCAGTATCAGACAGTTATGACCAAGCCTACAAATATTTCAAGGTAAATAGAGAGATGAAAAAGGTCTTTTTGAAAGATATTCTTTATATCGAAAGCCTTAAAGATTATGTGCGCATCAAAACGGATAAAGAATCCCTCATCACCTATCAACGCATCAGCTATTTAGAAGAAAAATTGCCCGATGATAAGTTTCTAAGGGTGCATAAATCTTTCATTGTCGCCATAGATAAAATCGCTTCGTTGGGCAGCAACACGGTGAAAATCAGAGAAAAAGAAATTCCTGTGGGACGGAATTATAAGATGAATGTCACGAAGCTCATAACAGCTTAGGAAGGCAAAAACAATAAACAGCTAATTTTTTTTGTATTCCTTAACAATGGACAATTTTCAACGGAAAACGGACAATGAGGTTAAAACCTATTGTCCGTTTTTCATTTTACATTGTACATTATCCTTTGACCATTGAAAATCAATATTCATCTTCATTGAAGAAGAAGTCATCTTTGCGCGGATAGTCGGGCCAGATGTCTTCGATACCTTCATACATTTCAAACTCGTCTTCCAATTGTTGCAAATTTTCAATGACTTCTATAGGCGAGCCAGAGCGAATGGCATAGTCAATTAATTCGTCGCGGGTGGCGGGCCACGGTGCTTCTTCCAGATATGAGGCTAATTCGAGCGTCCAATACATTTTTTATCCAAATTTTATTTTAAAATAATTCTTTTTTTAAAATTTAATATAAGTGCAATAGTGTTTTTTTGTATAAGGCTGCAAAAGTAAAAAAAGGATTGTAAAATATCAATACTAATGAGCTTATATTTTTTATTGCAAAAATATTACCAATAGTATAGACTGAAACGTGATTGAAAGTCACTTTATTTTAGGGTCTTTTATATCTTTGCCGTTGAAACTCATTTTAGTGCATAATATTCAATAATTTTTTTATGTTGAAATCAATTCTCCTCTCCTCAATTCTCATTTTCACTTTTAAATTAAATGCGCAAATTGCCTGTAGCCCCGTTTTTCCGGGTCCTGATGATGATGTCACTATTACTTTCAATGCCAATCAAGGCTCTGGCGGTTTGGCAACTGAAACAGGCGATGTGTATGCCCATACGGGCGTTTTAACCGACCGCAGCACAGGACCCAGTGACTGGAAATATGTCAAATTTGCGTGGACAGTCAATGATGCTTCTGTAAAAATGACGCGTCAAGGCAATGGTATTTTCACCCTGTCTATTCCCAAATTGCGTACGTTTTACGGTGTGCCTGCTGCTGAAAAAATTCAAAAATTGGCTTTTGTTTTTCGCAATGCTAATGGTAGCAAAGAAGGAAAAACAAGTGCAGGCGGCGATATTTACTACGATTTGGTAACGGATTTTACCGTTTTACAAACCCGTTTAATTGCGCCAATTTCGCCTGTCGTTTTCAGCACTATTGGACAAACGATTGATATAAAAGCAGCAGCTTCACTCGCTGGAACATTGAGCTTCGTAGATAATGGCACAACCATAGCAACGGCTGCCAATGCAAAGGATTTAAACCGCACTTTAACCGTCAATACTGAGGGGGTGCATATCGTGCGTTTCAAAGTAATAAGTGGGGCGATTGTCGATTCTTCAGCAAGTTTCACGTATGTAACTACACCGACGGTGAAAACAGCGAACCCGCCAGCCAATATGGAGTTGGGGGCAAACTTGAATGCTAATGGCGATTCAGTTACCTTGCTTTTTCAAGCACCCAACAAGCAAAATGTGTTTGTACTTGGTGATTTCAACAATTATAAAATTGACACTGCTTATTTGATGAAACGCAGTGTGGACGGTAAAACGTGGTGGCTGACGGTGAAAGGTTTGACGGCGGGGCAAAATTATACGTATCAATATTTGGTGGATGGTTCCATCCTCGTTGCCGACCCCCTCAGTACCTTAGTGCTTGACCCATCAAATGATAGATTTATTCCTACGGTCACTTATCCGAATTTGCCTGCTTATCCAACGGGTAAAACAACGGGCATCGTATCCGTCATTCAGCCTGGTAAAACGCCTTATAATTGGAAGATTAAAAATTTCACCCGACCTGAAAAAAAGGACTTAATTATTTATGAGCTTTTGGTGCGTGATTTTGTGGCGCGCCATGATTTTCAAACTTTGATAGACACGCTGCCTTATCTGAAACGTTTGGGCATTACGGCGATTGAGTTGATGCCTATCAACGAATTTGATGGCAATGAAAGTTGGGGTTATAATCCTGCGTTTCACAATGCGTTGGATAAATATTACGGAACGGCTGATAAATTCAAAGAATTTGTGGATAAATGCCATGAAAATGGCGTTGCGGTGATTGTAGATATTGTTTTCAACCATGCTTCAGGCAATAGCCCTTTGGCAAAACTTTATTGGGAGGGTAATAAACCTGCGGCTACAAGTCCGTTTTTAAATCCCGATGCACCCCATCCGTACAGTGTTTTTAATGACATGAACCATTCGAGTGAATTTACGAAAAACTATGTGGCGCGCTGCTTGAAATATTGGTTGATAGAGTATAATATTGATGGTTACCGCTTCGATTTGTCCAAAGGTTTCACTCAAATGGCAAGCAGTGAAGCCACGGCTGGCAATTATGACCAAAGCCGTATTGATAATTTGAAATATTATAATAATGTGATTCAAGCAACTTCACCAACGGCTTACACCATTTTAGAGCATTTTGCCGATAATTTTGAAGAAACAGACCTTGCCAAAGCGGGTATGATGGTTTGGGCAAATGCTAATACCGATTTCAACGAAGCCACAATGGGTTGGCAGAAAAACAGCTTAACTTGGGCGAGTGCTAAAAAACGAGGTTGGGGGATTGATAGTTTGCATAACAAGCACATTGCTTATATGGAAAGCCACGATGAGGAGCGTTTGATGTTCAAAAATTTGCAATTTGGCAATGCAGCGGGTAACTATTCTGTGAAAGATTTAGCAACGGGTTTGAAACGCATAGAGTTGGTTTCTGCTTTTTTTTATGCCATTCCCGGTCCGCGTATGTTGTGGCAATTTGGTGAAATGGGTTATGATTACAGCATCAATACGAATGGACGCGTAGGAAATAAACCGATTCGTTGGGATTTTTTGCAGGATGAAAATCGTAGAAGATTGCAAAATGTAACGCAAAATTTGATTTATTTGCGTAAAACTAACGCCGCTTTCAAGACCCTCAATTACAATGAAACAGACCTCAACGAAGGTTATTTCAAAGCGTTTCATATAAAAGACAATGATTTGAGCGTCACCATATTGAGCAATTTTGATGTGGTTGCAGGTGATATTGTGCCTAATTTTCAAAATACAGGTAAGTGGTACAACTATTTGGCGGGTGATTCTATAACCGTTGCTAATGTAAGTGCGCCAATTCGTTTGTTGCCGGGCGAGTACCGTATTTATACGTCTAAAAAATTGGCGGCTCCACCCGCAGGGTATATTCGTTTTTCACCCACAGCCACACAGGATTTTGCAGAAGAAGCCAATGCATTTACAGTGTACCCCAACCCTACCCTTTCGGGTAATGCTTTTGTTGGCTACAATTTGAGAAAAGGGGGAACTGTTCAGTGGACTGTTTTCAACGCCTTTGGACAGCAGGTTGTTGTTTCATCTGTCAAAAATTTGATGGCAGGAAGTTATCAAGATGATTTGAAGCAAAAACTACCACAGGGTGTGTATTTTGTAAAATTATCCGTGAATGGAGCCATTGGGACGAGGAAGATAGTTGTTGAGTAATAAACACGTAGCTTCGGATTTATCCGAACCCGTATAAACGGCTTTAGCCGTTG
>JAYUQN010000153.1:0-2172 GCA_043756725.1 Saprospiraceae bacterium | reverse complement strand
AACACAAAAACAATAAGCAACTAATTTTTTTAAACACAAAGGAACAAAGAAATACAAAGTTAGATGTTGACATTGTTTTTTAAAGACTGTCAACATCTAACTTTGTTTTTCTTTGTTCCTTTGTGTTTAAAAAAATTAGTTGCTTATTGTTTTTGTGTTTCTAAAGTAGAGTTAATTTTTTTTAAAATAAAATTCTATACTTCCTATGGTCTTTCGTACTGCCTTATTACCACAAAAAGCGGATTTTGATGCCTCTTATCAAACACCGACTTTGGCTATCGGCTCTTGTTTTGCAGAAAATATAGGGGCACGTTTATCCGATTTGCGCTTTAATGTATCTATCAACCCTTTTGGCATTCTTTACAACCCTATTTCAATTGCTAATTGTATAAACTATTTGATGACAAATACGGCTTTCACAGAAAAAGATATTTTTGAACATCAAGGCTTGTGGCATTCTTGGCAGCACCACGGCAAGTTTTCAAACTCAAAAAAAGCCGAAATACTGAGGGGGGTAAATGACAGCCTTTCAGAAGCCCGACAGTTTTTTACAAAGGCTAATCGCCTCATTGTTACGTTGGGCACAGCCCATGTTTTTGTTGAAAATCAATCGAATACGGTTGTTGCTAATTGCCATAAAATGCCTGCGGCTCATTTTCACCGTAAAACACTTTCCGTAGAGGATATTGTAGCGTCTTTAAGCCGTGTTTTTAATAAAATAGCTGCGCAAAAGCCTGATTTTCAAATCATTATAACAGTTAGCCCTATTCGCCATATCCGAGGGGGTTTGATTGAAAACCAGCGCAGCAAAGCCATTTTACTATTAGCAACACACGCACTTTGTGAACAGTTTTCCAACGTGCACTACTTTCCCGCCTACGAAATTATGATGGATGATTTGAGGGATTATCGGTTTTATGAAGCGGATATGATTCACCCTACCCGTCAAGCGATTGACTATATTTGGCAGGTTTTTTCAGATACTTATTTCACCAATGAAACAAAAAAAATAATGGACGATGTGCACAAAGTAAATCTTATGCGCCAACATCGTCCATTACATCCTGACACTGAAGGGTATCAACAATTTGTGAATAGTTTAAAAAAGAAGGAAGTAGAATTGGTTGCAAAGTATCCTATTCTGTACAAGATTAATACACTGCCTCCACAATTTTCCGAATAGTTGGCGCGTCGCCCATCGTATAATAATGCAAACAAGGCACACCAGCCGCTTTCAATTCTCTTGATTGGGCTATACACCATTCTATACCCACTTGTTTAATGGCTTCATCGGTTTGGGCTTTATTGATTTCTTTGACCAATTCGTCAGGTATATCAATAAAAAACAAACGAGGAATAGAGGTCAATTGATATTTTTTAGTAATGGGTTTCAAACCCGGTACGATAGGCACGTTAATACCTGCTTTTCGACACTCGTCCACATATTGAAAATATTTTTTATTATTAAAAAACATTTGCGTGACGATATAATTGGCACCTGCATCCACCTTGTCTTTGGTATATTCCAAGTCTGTTTTCAAACTCGGTGCTTCATAATGTTTTTCAGGATAGCCGGCAATGCCGATGCAGAAATTGGTTTTTTCACCGTTTGAAATATTGGGGTCAAGATATTTCCCCGCATTCATATCTGCTACTTGTTTCACCAAATCCAGAGCATAGTTATGCCCTTCGGGGTGCGGTATAAATTTTTCTTCAAATTTAGCAGCATCACCTCTTAGTGCCAAAACATTATTGACGTTCAAGAAATTCAAATCTATCAAGGCATTTTCCGTTTCTTCTTTTGAAAAACCCCCACATATAAGATGGGGCACAGCATCAATGCCATAACGGTGCATAATAGCAGCACATATACCGACTGTGCCCGGACGTTTGCGGATGGCCGTTTTTTCGTAATAACCACTTGGGCGTTTGCGGTATATAAATTCCTCACGATGGTATGTGACGTCAATAAAGGGTGGTTTAAATTCCATCAAGGGGTCAAGCGTATTAAAAATGGCTTGCATAGACCCTCCTTTTAGCGGCGGTAATACTTCAAATGAAATCAGTGTATTGTCCTTACCCGCTTCAAAATAGTCGGTTACTTTCATAAATGTTTGACTTATAAAAAGATATGGTTAAAAGAAGCGCAAATTTACAAGAACTCCAACACTA
>JAYUQN010000152.1:0-2173 GCA_043756725.1 Saprospiraceae bacterium | reverse complement strand
TCAAATGTAGTAGGCAACGGTATAAATGCGGTATTGGGTATTGTTTTCGTTCCGATTTACATAAAATATATTGGCACTGAGGGTTATGGTTTGATGGGTTTATTCGCCACCGTTCAAACGGCACTTTACCTTTTAGATATGGGTTTAAGTACCACTTTGAACAGAGAATTGGCGGGTTTTTCTACCAATGCCGTTGAAAACAGGGTCAAAATGCTCAATACAACACGCACTTATGAAGTGGCGTTTTGGGTTTTATCATTTTCAGGTTCGATAGGAGCGATTGCGATTTCTTATTTTTTAGCCCAATATTGGGTCAATCCCACGCATTTTTCAAGAGCCGATATATTCTTTTATTTCACCCTCTTGAGCATCAGTTTTATGCTCTTTTTGCCGAGGGGTTTGTATGCGGGTGGTCTTTTGGGTTTGCAGCGGCACTTGGCGATGAACAGTGCCAATATAGTGGGTTCAATCGTGAAATATGTAGGGGCAATCTTGGTTTTAGTTTTTATAGAAGCCTCTCCCCGTGCTTTTTTCGGTTGGCAAATTATCGCTTCTTTGTGTCAGACCGTTTTGATGGCGGTCGTTTTATGGTACTATTTGCCGGGCAGTTTTTTCAAAGCCCGTTTTAGCACTAAAATACTGAGGGGGGGTAAAAACTTCGCTTTGGGTTTGACGGGCATCAGTTTGACGGCTATCATATTGACGCAAATAGACAAAGTGATATTGAGTAAAATATTGACTTTGGAGCAGTTCGGTTATTATTCTTTTGCGTCAGTGATTGGTTTTGGGCTTTTTCAATTGATTTCGCCTATTTTTCAGACCTATTTCCCTAAAATTTCACACGATTACGCAAGCGGTAATACGGCACAACTCGCTCAAACCTATCATCAAGCGAGTAAAATAATGGCGATTGCGTTGATTCCTTTGGCGGCAGTTTTGGCTTTTTTTTCAAAACCCATCCTCCAAATTTGGACGCATAACACGGCTTTGGTTGAAAATGCTTACATAATTGTCGCCATATTAACCATCGGAACAGCTTTAAACGGTTTGGTCAATATGCCTTACACCCTTTCATTGGCAGGCAACAGACCCGATTTAGCGTTTAAAACCAATATCGTGATGATTGTTTTGTTAGTGCCTTTCACAATTCTGGGGGCAAATTGGTACGGTGGAGTAGGGGCTTCGATGGGTTGGTTGATTTTGAATATTTTATACATTCTGTTTTTCATAAATATCGTACACAATCGGTTTTTGATAAGTGAAAAAGCAGATTGGTTTTTGAAAGATATAGTGCCCGTTTTGGCAATTAGTTTTTTGATAAGTGGCGTTGGTTTTATGTTTTTAAATAAGGTTGCCCCGTCTGTTTTGATGCTTGTAGAGATTGGAGTTGTGTTTGTTTTATCGGTTTTAGGGAGTGCAGTAGCGGTTTTTCCAAAGCTAAGAACGTCAAGCATATTTAAGTTTTGATTGTTATTTGAGCATTGAAAGATTTTTATTATTAAATTTGTAATTTGAAACGTATTTTTAATAATAAAATTAACCAACTATGGGACTTATTTATGCTAATTTAAAATTGTATAATAGCTTCGACTTGGGTTTATTAGATAACAAAATGATAAAACCCAATCAAGTGCGCTCTATGGATGTTGTAGCACTGGTTGACAGTGGTGCTTATATGATGTGTATTAATGAAAAAATTCAAGAAAAACTACAATTAAGAAATATAGGTTCTCAAAAAGGAGAATTAGCCAATGGAGATGTCGTCGAATTGCCAGTAGTCGGACCCATTGAGGTACTTTTTGAAAACCGTTCCACATCCTGTAGAGCATTGGTTCTACCGGGAGATAGTGAACCTTTGTTAGGAGCAATTCCGATGGAAGATTTAGATGTGGTACTTTTACCGAAAGAGCAAAAAATGGTTGTCAATCCAGAAAGCCCTTTGATTGCAAAGAAAAAGTTGAAATGAAGAGAGATACGCAGATTTACGAAATTTTTAAAATTTCACAAATCTAATTTAATACCCCTCAGTCATGCTTTCAGCTTGATGGAGCGAAACGCACCATATTTTTTATGTCTTTACCCTTAGTCAGTGTTGTTATTCCAATTTTCAATCAAAACCCTGATTTTTTAAGGACATGTTTAGACAGTGTTTTAGCGCAGACTTATCCACACC
>JAYUQN010000151.1:0-5619 GCA_043756725.1 Saprospiraceae bacterium | reverse complement strand
GTAAATTTGACTGTGAGAAACCTTTTTAATACCAAAGCTTTTATCAATAATTCAATCAGTGATTATTTTATCAACACCAACCGTATTCGCTTACTCCCCCGTTATGTTTTGTTAGAAGTAAATTTCAAGTTTTAAAGACTTTTTACTGAGGGGTATGCGTTTACTACCCAATTCCAACTTAAAGCTGAGAAAAACGTTTTGCCGTTGCAAAATTCATTAAAGCATTCATTAAATAAAAATAAAGAAAAATAAAGATATTTCCTTAAATTTCTTTATTTTAAAGCATTATGAAAATACTTTTCACTCGACATATAGATTTCACTTATAAACAAACCTTGCAACAAGCAGGCTTTGAGGTTTTAGAATACGATTTTTTGAAAACCAGAGCCTTATCCCATGCAAAAGATACAATTTTAAATGAAATCCATCACATTAAAAACCTTGTTTTTACCAGCAAAAATGCGGTAAAGATTTTTTTTGAAACTTTAACCGAAGCACAACTTTCCAAAAGTTTCAAACTTTTGGAAAGTTATTTGGCTTCGGGAGTAAAGATTTTTTCAACTTCTGGAGCAACCAAAGATTTGATTGAAAAATATGGCATCTCCCCTACCCTTTCCGCCGATTCTGCTAAAGAACTGGCTTATCTTATGCTTGAAAAAGCCGATTTATCGCAAGGCGTTCATTTCTTATGTGGCACTATCAGCCTGCCCTATTTGCCTAATATTTTAAGTGAAAATGGTGTTTCAGTGAAGAAAATAACGGTTTATGAAACGATAATGACCCCCCTCTCCTCCGAAAGGAGTCCTATGGACATCGGAGTCCCTTCGGACAGTATTTTAGAGCCTTTTGAGGCTATTGTCTTCTTGAGTTTAAGCGCCGCCGAATCATTTTTAAAAGAAAACAGCCTCCCTTCCCCTATTCCCGTTTTTACATTGGGAAAAACGACTGCTGATTATGTACGTGAAAATACCGATGCAACGAATATCTTTGTGGCTGAAAAGCCGACTATTGCGGCATTGGTTCACTGTAGTTGCGAATTTATTCGCAACATAAAACGTTGCGAATAAATTCGCAACTACATCAACATGATACAACATCGTCCACGCATCCTTCGCCGTTCGCCCGCTATCCGTGATATGGTAGCTGAAACGGTCATAACGCCTAATGATTTCATCGCACCTCTTTTTATCATAGAAGGTAAAAGCCTAAAAGAAGAAATCCCTTCCATGCCCAATTACTACCGTTTTTCATTGGATTTGGTCGTCAAAGAAGCCAAAGAACTCTGGGCAATGGGTATAAAATCGGTCTTACTTTTTGTGAAAGTACCCGATGAATTGAAAGACAATACAGGCAAAGAAGCCCTCAATCACTTCGGTTTGATGCAAAGGGCTATTCGGGATATAAAAAATGCCGTTCCCGATATGTGCGTCATGACGGATGTGGCACTTGACCCCTATTCGAGTTTTGGGCATGATGGCATTGTCGAAAATTTTGAAATTGTGAATGATAAATCGGTGGATATTTTAGCGCAAATGTCCATTTCACACGCAGAAGCAGGAGCCGATTTTGTTGCGCCAAGCGATATGATGGACGGGCGCATTGGGGCAATCCGCAATGCTTTAGAAAATCATAGTTTTCACCAAACGGGTATCCTCGCCTATTCTGTCAAGTATGCGTCATGTTTTTATGGACCTTTCCGCGATGCCCTCGATTCTGCTCCGGGTTTTGGCGATAAAAAAACCTATCAAATGAACCCTGCCAATCGGCTTGAAGCGATAAAAGAAGCCCAATTGGATGTGGCTGAAGGTGCTGACATTGTGATGGTGAAACCTGCCCTCTCCTACCTCGATATTATTCGGGATGTGAAAAACGTTGTCCATGTTCCTGTTGCGGCTTATCAAGTGTCAGGGGAATATGCGATGGTGAAAGCAGCGGCTAAAATGGGTTGGCTCGATGAACAACGGGCAGTGGTTGAAATGTTGACTTCCATCAAACGGGCGGGTGCAGATTTGATAGCGACTTATTTTGCTAAGGATTTTATTAAAAACCTGTAAACGATTTCCCGTCAGCAAATGCTTGTTTATGTGAAAAATTATGCTGATATTAGTCCCTCAGAAATGATGGCATTGATTCAAACCTTTAATGATTCACGTTTAAAAGAAAAAGCCATGTCCACGTATGATCAAATTATTTCTTTAGGTAAGGTAGAGTCAGATATAAGAGTCGTTAAAAGA
Source organism: Saprospiraceae bacterium (assembly GCA_043756725.1). Taxonomy (GTDB): domain Bacteria; phylum Bacteroidota; class Bacteroidia; order Chitinophagales; family Saprospiraceae; genus JAAFJT01. Next base: position 3,385 of record JAYUQN010000151.1, on the reverse strand, counting down.
CTTTTACTCAAAGGCTTGACTATTGTTGAAATAGCCGATTTTACTGATTTACCTATTGAAGATGTTAAAAAATACATCGAACACATTGAAAAAGATAAGATTGTTGTAAAAAAGAAAGCAAATTCAAATAAAAAATAAGTTTGGTTTTTTGAATGGCATAAGGAGGAAATTAATATTTTATTACTTTCATATCGCCAATCGGTATAAAAGCCGACCAGAAGAACGGATGCGCTGTTTCTCCTTTTGCACCTGCTAAATAATCCTGTTTGGCTTGCCACAAAGCCTTATCTTTCGGTAAGCCTTTTTTCAAGTGGCGATAAAAGCTTTCCATAATTTGCATCGTACTTTTATCATTCACGCTCCAAAGGGTTGTGACAATGCTCTTTGCGCCCGCATAAGCAAAGGCACGGGCAAGGCTGATGATGCCCTCTCCTCGTTTCAGTTCCCCAATACCAGTTTCACAAGCACTTAAAACGACCATATCCGCATTGAGGGAGAGGTTGTAAATGTCTCGAACATACAGCAATTCATTGTCCAGACTGTCTTTTTGCTCTGCGAAAGCTAAAAAGCAGTAATCGCCCACTTTATCATTGGCTTTGCCATGTGTTGCAAGATGCAGAATTCGGTAATGTTCTGCTGTATCCATAAAGGCTTTTTTTGTAGCTATTTTATTTAAAATGGCATCGCCTTGCAAGAGTTTTTGCGCTTTGTAGATTTCTTCGCCTGAGTATTTTAAAGAATCTAAGGCTTTTCTCAAAGCTATATCGTGCGGAAATAAACTGCTCAAAAGTGAGGTATCGCCATTAAAATAGGGGGCAAAACCCATGAAAGGGCGATGAGGCTTTGTTTTATGTTTTTTAAAACGCATGTCGCGCCAAAGGCTGGCAGAGTAGTTATAGCTCACGATATGGTTTTTACCAAAATAATTATGGGTTTTAAATTTTGTCGCCTCATTAGGCATAGTAGCGAGCAAAGTTTCAAAAGGGATATAGCCTAAAATGCCATTTGGCACTATAATCACCTCTTTTGTGAGCAAATTACTGTCCAAAGGACTCCTTTTGGAGAGGGGGGTAATTAATTTGTTGTGGAGTTGAAAAGCGGCTTCTGCAAAGTTATTGGCTTGGGTTTCAAAGAGTTTTTCTGTTTTTACAGCGGCAGTGTGATAACCATAAATGCCTTCCCGCAGTTGTTTAGTCCAAGTTTCAAGCGGAAAATCTTTTTTAATATCAAAGATTTTCACACTTTCTTTTTTGATAACGAAAGCATAAATACTGCTATCGCCAACAAAATAGGAAATTAAGGTTTGGTCTGAATGCAGCAGTTTTTGTTGAATATCGGTAATATTAAGGGTGTTTAAATCCTGTTTTAGACGGTAATATTCGGGATAAGTTTTTTCTATTTGTGTTTTTAAAGCATCATATTGTCGCTGCAAATCAAATAATTTATTAGATATCGCCAATAGGCTGCTATCCGTTTCTCCTAAGCCTTCGTTGTATTTCGTCTGTCGTTGTTTTTCGCGCCAAGCTATATCGAGACGCAATTGATATTCTTTTTGTAAAATACTATCCGCAATACCCGTATTTCTTAAAGCAGAGGATTCTTTAAATTGTGCTTGTAAAAGATTCGCTTTACTTTGTTCATTGTACATAAAGGCTTGCTGGATGGCTTCAATATCATTTTGAGCATTTGAAAGCAAAAAACTTGTTTTAATTGCCCCTTCATACACGCTAAAATACTGGTCTTTTTGTCGTAGTTTAGACCCCTCAGTATTAAACGTTTTATTTTGATAATCAATGACCGCAATGGCTTGTTGATATAGGGTATTTGATGCCTGAAGGTGCGCTATGTTCTTTGTTTCATCGTACCAATGCTGTTCGTTAGCAGCTTGTAAAGCAAGTGTTTTTATCAATTCTACTGTTGAATTGACATGGGGCAAAGCGTCAATCGTACTATATTGAAGAGCATAAAGTGCCTTTTGAAACAAAGAATCAGCTAAGGCATAGTTTTTAACATGGCTCTGCACATTGGCTAAATTTCGATAAGATTGCCCTACAAAAGGATGTTTTTCACCCAATTTTTTTGAAAAACTATAAAGCGCATTTTGATAAGCCTTAATAGCTTCCTTATAATCTTTTTTTGAATCGTAAGAAGAGCCTATATTTAGGTAGGATAAAGCGACATCAGGATGTTCTTTACCAAAGGTTTTTTCCTGTATAGCTAATGCTTTTTGAGAAAGTTCGATAGCCTTGTCATAGTTGCCAATCTCTGTATGAGTAGCTGCATAATTGTTGTAATACAAAGCCGTTTCGGGATGTTCTGCTCTTTGGGTTTTATGGGCAATATCTATGCACAATTGATGAAAAGTTAAGGCTTTTGAAAACTCGCCATTTAAATTATAAGCATTTGCCAAATTATTATAATTCATAGTAAGTTCTGGGTGTTCAGGTCCCCATAATTTTAGCGCTATATCTAAGGCTTTTTTATAATACTCAATGGTCTTTTGGTAGTCGCCCTTTGCTTCAAAACAATTGCCTAAATTATTGTAGGCAAAAGTTAAAGCGGTAGTGGGTTCTTCCACTTTTTGATTTTTTAAGAGGATTTTTAAAGCTTTTTGCCCATATTCAATGGCTTTGTCCGTTTCACCTTTTGCTAAATAAGCACTGTTCAAATTGATATAGGTAGGCACAGTAACTTCATGCTCTTCGTCCACTTGTTCTAATTTTAAAGCCAATTCTTTCATAGAATATTCAATAGCTTTGTCGTATTCGCCTAATTCGCTGTAAAAATTATTGAGGTTTTGATAGGCACCTGCCAAATCTACTGGATTTTTGCTTCCTTGTTTTATTTGGGCATCAATATTTTTCAATTGAAACTCAATAGCTTTTTTATAATCGCCTTGTGCATTATAAAAATAAGCGATATTATGATAGGAGGCTAAGACATCTCTGTGGTCAACACCTTTGGTTTCTATATTTATTTCTAAAATTTTGAATTGATAATCTAAGGCTTTGGTAAAATCGCCTATTTCAAGATAAAGGGATGACAAATCTTTATATAATGTATGAGCAAAGGCATGACCGATAGGCGTCACCTTTAGTATAATTGTTAAAGCTCGTTCATAATACTCAATTGTTTTATCTTTTTTATTAGTCTTATAATAGATAAGCCCCATATTTCGCAGTGATTTCGCAACGTCAATATGATTTTCACCGAACAATTGTAGGCGAATAGCTAAGGCTTTTTCGTTGACACTTAGGCACTCGGTAAAACGCTTCGTGACATCCAATATGCGCCCTTGTTGGTGCAGGGCATCGGCTACGGCTTGCGTATTTTTACCCAAAAGGCGTTCAAAAATAAAGCTTGCGCTATCTGCTTTTTCATAAGC
>JAYUQN010000150.1:0-5620 GCA_043756725.1 Saprospiraceae bacterium | reverse complement strand
TTTTTTGACAAAAAGCCATTGTTCATTAAGGCTGTTTTTATAGCAAAAACGGGGGGAACTTTTTTTACCCGTTTGTACAGCCTATCCTTAATATCTTTCAATATCCTTAATATCCTAATTCAAGTTAATTTTCAACATCTAAATTCGTTAATCTTCAATTGCAACAACCACTCGCCGCACAATTCAAACCCACTTTATAACGCGTCGTATTATTGAGCGTTTCAGCCGTATAAGTTGCACTATTTGCGCCTTGAATATCTGTCCAAATACCTGTGGGCGTTTTAGATTGCCACTGAATTGTACAGCTATTGCTGGCATCATTTACATTCGCTGTCAGAACAACCGTGCCACCTGCACAAACCGATGTGGCTGTGACACTGACGCTGATTGTGGGGTCTGCAACAACAACGACATCAACGGGATTTGATTCTATATTTGAACAACCTGTGCTTTGAGATTTGATGACAACGCGGTAATATTTTGTGCCAATGGTGTTACTGGGTGGTATGAAAGAAGTGGCTATTTCACCGTCAATATTTGCCCAATTATCATTGCCATTGAGGCTGATTTGCCATTGGTAAGTGGTGTTTTTACCGCCTACAGTTGTTATTTCCAATTTTTTAGTGCCTCCCACACATTCTGTGAAACCGACTAAAGGAGTTGAAATGGATAGTGCTAAAACGGCTTCAACGGTTGTGCTGCTGGAGGTTGTACTGTTGCAGCTTGTATTGGCAAATAAAACGACAACATGGTAGTATTTTACACCCAAAGAACTGCCCGATACGTCATAAGTAGAAGCTGTTGCACCTTCTATTTTATCCCAAGTTGAATTATTAGTACTGGAATACCATTGATAAGTTGGCGCACCTATGCCACCTGTAACCGTAGTCGTTAATGTAAGATTTTGACCTTGACAAATCACCGCAGCGTTTGTATGGATGGATACTGAGGGGTCTTGACTGACGGTAACGGCAAAATTGACTGCACCGATACAGCCATTGGCATCTACGGTTGAAACGCTCACAGATTTTGCACCTGTTTCAGTCCAATCCACAGTGATGGTGCGTGTGCCTTGTCCTGAAACAATTGTGCCACCGAGTACCGTCCAAGTATAAGCTGTAAAAGGTTGAGTTGTTGTATAAGTTGGGTGTGTACCGCTTACGCAAGCCGCATTAGTACCCGCAATTTCAGGTAATTGTTGATTGATATTAGGGTTCGTATAAGTGATACAAGGGTCAAATGAAACGGCAAATTGGCGATAACCTGCTGAAACAGCGTTGGTGGTTCTAACCCCTAAGCGTATGGTGAAAACATTGTTTTGACCCGGGTAATAAAACGTGGCTTTTACCTTAGAATCGGTTGAAATACTCGTATATTCATTCGTGGAACCCAAAACCAATGCAAAAGGGGGCTCATTTACGATATTCAATTCCGTAGGATTATTGACAATATAACCGTTTGAGTTGATATGTCCGTGCATTTCACGATAGTTGGCGTTACCGTCCACATCATAGGAGGTTACGCGGGAAGAAGTCGGCAAATTGGCAGGTGTTTCAGTGTCTTCATCTACGATTGTAATTTTCCAATCCACATAAGAATCTTTACCTGCTAAGAAATTGAAATTGATTTCAGGACACCAATCATCCACATTCACGGCTGTATTGTCAATGGCATTGAGCGAATTGGCGTTGATAGCTTTTGTGATTTCAACGATGGCATCAAAACCCGTAGCGACATCTTTGAAACGCCATTTATCGCCTACCAAACCTGTTACATCTTTTATCTGAGTGGGGTTTTTATAGACCAATTTGGTATAAGCGGAACAAGATTGAAGCAAACAATCGCAACCTGCCTTGTTTTCAACTTTCACTTGGATACCACTGGCGTTCGCAAAACCACAACCGTTTCCATTGGCTGTTACGATAACGCGATAGTATTTATTTGAAGTAGAAGATGTCTCAAGTGTATAAACGACATCCGTTGCAGAGGCTATATCTGCCCAATTGTTAGTACCATCAGGACTTGATTGCCATTTATAGGTGAAACTACCTAATCCACCCGTCACATTAGCCGTTAAAAGAGTTACGCTGTTCACGCAAACACTCGCATTCGGGGTTGATACGGTTACAGCCAAAGCGGTGGCTGGCGTAGCGGTGTAAATTGTAGATGTACCTGAACAGGTCGAATTTGGAATTGTAACAACAACTTTATAATCTTGATTTGATGATAAAACAGGCGTTGTGAAAGTTCCGCTATTTGTACCGACATTATCCCAAGTTGTGCCGTTCCAGTGTTGCCATTGATAAGTAGCCGTAGGAATACAGGCACTTATATTGGCAGACAAAGTGGTACTACTGCCTGCGCAAAACGGTAAGGCTGTGATAGTGGGTGTGGGTGAAGCTAATACCGTAATGACTTGTGTTGCCGTTGCTTGATTACCACAATTATCCGTCGTTTTCCAAGTTCTGGTAACGGTATAAAAATTATCAGTACACGAGCCATTATTTGTTTTTGTACTGACTTCTGAAAGCAAAATTACTGAGGGGGTCGCATCGCAGTTATCGGTGGCTCTTACAACGAGGGCAGCGGGTGCAGTACCACAAACGGTTACATTGGCAGGTACATTGTTGAACGTGGGGGCTTGCGTGTCTTGTACCGTAATAACTTGCGTGTGTATATTGGCATTGCCTGTTTGGTCACGAGCCGTCCATCTCCTTGTAATGGTATAATTTTGGCAGCCTGTTGGCGGCGTTGTACAACATTCTTTCATATAAAAACCATCTATTGCCATGCCTTTAGCGGTAGGTCCCCAAAGTGTATCTACTTCTTGGGTAACTAAAAATTTATAGCTTCCCGTAGAAGGTACAGCAAATCGGGTGATAATATTTTGCCAATTCATATTATTTATAGAAGCACTGGCAGGTAAAACTTGCGTGTAAGGGACGATAACGCTATTATCGCTTAATTTAATAATTTCAATTTTAATACGGGTCACTTGTTGTGGATTGGCATTTGAAAGTGCAGCTGCCCATAGTGAAATTTCAATGCACTGACCCGCTTGAAGACTGAGGGGGTCGTTCAAAACACAATAGCTATTGCCCGGAACCCATAAAAAATAGTTGCCATCGGGATTGTTGATGGTGTTATTATTGTCATTCACTAATAGACCCGGCTGTGTAGCAGTAGGTGGAAAGCCCATTTCCCAACCCGTTAAGGTTGTAGAAGAATTAGGCAATTTTTTAGCAGGATAGCCATAAAAACTGGTATCTGTAGCCAGATTTGAGACATTTTCTAAGCCACCATTGGTGTTTAAAACAGGATTATTACACGTTGAATACGTTTCATGGAAAACAATATCCTGTAATTGGCAATCATCTGTGGCTGAAAGCGTGGAAGACGGTAGAATAGCATTACAAGACACTGTTATAGGGGTGGGTGTGCTTGAAAAGACGGGCGGGCTGGTATCAAAAGTTGAAATTTTAATACCTGCGGAATAAGAAGCGCAGCCGTTTGATACAGCTTTTAAACGAAAATACGCTTCTCCTATAATGTTAGTAACTGTTCTGTTCGCAGCTGTTGCGCCACTTATATCTGTCCAATTTATACTATCAATAGACCGTTGCCACTGATACCCATAATTACCTGTTGGGGTAACGGTAGAAGATAAAGTGATGGATCCATAAGGGCATATTGTGGACGTATTGGTAGAAGCCAGTACAGCAATTTGTGTTAAAGTAACGGCTATACGTGAACTCACACAACCCGTTATCGTGTTGCGAGTTTCAGCATAAAAAGTGCCCGCACCATTAGGGGTATAAGATGCCCCTGTCGCCAAAACCGTTCCCCCTGTGGCTGCACTATACCATCGTATTTCATAACCTGCCGCTGGATTAGCCACTGAAATAGCTTGTGGTGGCGTATTTGTACAATAGCTTGCGCCTTGAGGATTTGTAGGAGTAGGGGGCGTTGTTTTATCTTCTGTTTGGATAAAAGTGGCATTACCCATGACAGAACAGCCTTCAACGGGCGCAATTTCTAATGTGTATGTACCCGCTTGCGTTGCTGTGATACTGGTCAAAGCTGTACCTGATTGTTGGGTTCCATTAGGTAAAGTCCAGACATAAAAAGCCACAGATGAAGCGGGTGAAGTCGTTGCTGTTAGCGTAGCAGAGGGCGTATCACAAGTTAGAATATTACTACTTGTTATGGAAGCAGCAATACTTTGAGGACCTCCAAAAACATAAGGTCCGCCAAAGTCTTTTAAAGCTGCTGTAAAAGATGCCGAAGCCCGTGTTTTAACGACATAAGAGGCAAAAGCTGCTGTGCAAACGGATGCCGAAGGATTAACCGCCAAAGGGTCAATGCCAAAGGAAGATAAATTGAAACCAAATTCTGCAAATTGGTAGATGGAATAATCAGTTGTATAGTTGCTGCTGCTATTCAAGGTTCCCCACGGTCCCGCAGGCGTTTCGTCCGTATTGACAATACCGCAAGCTTCAAGCGAAGCACTGCCTTTAGGGATAATTTTAGCATAACCATACGTTGAACCATTTGAAGCCCCGTCAAAAAAAGCACCTGAACGGTCAAAATCGAAATTAGTGGGATTGAAAGTAGAATTGTATAGGGCACGGCTAACCCAAATCCGAATTTCAAAATCTGAAGGCGCACCGCCTGAAACAGACATACTGAAAATCAAATCGCCCGTTTTCGTAATTTTTCCTGTGGTGTTATCAAAACCAAAAGCGGTATGACCTTCTTCTGCACCCAAAGAAGTAAAGTTAGTAGAATTGTTGAAAGTTAAAGATTTTTGAAAAAACTCAAAATCCATATAGCGTGTACCTGATGGCGCCGCAATGGAAGCTCCCATAAACAGCCAAAGGGGTGAGGTGTGTGCAGTACCCGCCCGTCTGAGATGTCCATAAACATCTAAAAGGTCGTTTTTCCCCTGCACAGGCATGAACGTCGCATCCCAGTCAATAGGATCCATGCCATTTTTTGAACCCGTTGCGAAAGCTGTTGAATCTTCATAACCCGAAGACCCATTATAATCTCTTGCGAAAATAGCATCTACTTGAATTGTGTTGTTGACAGGCTCAAAGAAGTTTGTGTTAGCACGACGAATAAAAATTTTATTAAAATTACCAGTCGTTGTATAAAAAGAGTACAAAGCCGAAGCATCTGTTGTGTCTAAAACACCTACACCCGACCCACTATAAGAGGCAGATTTGAACCAATCATCTTTTCCTTGAGGGCTTGAAAACCCGCCGAAATGAAATCTATTGGCATGAATATCCGCATCTACACCAAAGTTGGCATTGACACAACCCGGCTGTATCTGAGCCGATAATTGAACAGTAAATAGAAAACTGAGGGCTAAAAAACCATACAATAAGGGTTTTTTGCGTAGAAAATGAAGTGTGAGTAAGATACAGGTTAAAAAGAGTTGTTCCTTTTTTCTCATAAGTAAGTTTTGATGTAAGATTAAGAACTGTTCTGCGTTTAGGCAAGCTAAATTCAAAACTTGAGGGGAGGTTTTAAAACTATAAGATTCTATTATCTCTTTTGCAAATCTTACGCCTATTATGCCCCTTATTTTAAGCTGTTTCAAATCAAAACCTTT
>JAYUQN010000149.1:0-5626 GCA_043756725.1 Saprospiraceae bacterium | reverse complement strand
AAGCACCTGTTTTTTGCATTGTTGAAGCCAAAAATGAAAACCTCGAAAGTGGCATTCCTCAATGTGTTGCAGAAATGTATGCCGCTCAAATTTTCAATCACCGTGTCGGTAAATCACGCCCTGTTTTATATGGTGCTGTTACTTTTGGGCATGAATGGAAATTTATTCGCTTTATTGATAAATATGCTGAAGTAGATACCTCTATTTTTTATCTTAATCAAGTCGACGAGATACTGGGTATTATGCAATATATCGTAGACAATGCTTAAATAACGTAAAATACTAATGGTACATCCCGAATTAGTCGGGAGGGGGTCAATTATCGATGGCTTGCATAATCAAAGCCTTAAAAACCACACTGTTGTTATTATCATTTATCTTCTGCGTCTGTTTCAAAATAACGCCAATAATCTTTTCTTTGGGGTCAGCAAAATAGTTGGTATTGAAATAGCCGCCCCATGTAAAAGTGCCTTCACTACCCTGCCCTCCTTTTGAGGCGTCTTTTTCAGTCCCTAAACCGAAAGCCAAACCGTATTGTCCACCACCCAACAACGTTCCTACTTGATTCATCATAATAGATTCAACGGTTTTACGGCTTAATAGGCGTTTGCCATTTAGCTCGCCATTATTCAAGTACATTTGTAGAAAAGTAGCGTAATCTTTAGCTGTGCTTGATAAGCCTGCCCCGCCTGAAAAGAAAGCTTTTGCCCCTTTAATCGGATAATCGGGGTCATAAAAATTATCCGTAAAACTCGTCCAATTGTCGCCTGTTTTTGATTGAATTTTCACCATTCGACTCGCTTTTTCATCGGGTAAATAGAAATAAGTGTCGTTCATACTGAGGGGGTCGAAAATATGCGTTTTCAAATAGACATCAAATGGCATTCCCGAAATAACTTCTATAAAATAGCCTAAAACATCTAAGCCTTCTGAATAAACAAATTTTTCACCCGGCACATTATGCAAGGGTAGTTTAGCCAATTTGCGAATATTATCCCCAATTTTGACGGGTTCTGTTGTAAACAAATCAACTATTCCCGCTTTTTTATAAATGGCTCTGAAACGGGCGTCGCCATCAATAACACCATAACCTAAGCCCGATGTATGGGTCAACAAATGCCGAATTGTGATTTCTTTCCCCGCAGGTTTCACGGTGAAAGAGGTATCAGACAGCGTTAAACTATCTAATAGAGAGGGGTTCTTAAATTCGGGAATGTACTTTGAAATAGGCTCGTCTAATTGAAATAAACCTTGCTCCCACAGCATCATTACCGCCGTAGAAGTAATGGCTTTTGACATGGAAGCGATGCGGAAAATATCATCCGTTTTCAATGCCCGACCTGCTGTATTATCAGCCGACCCAAAAGCTTTGTGATAGACAATTTTACCATTCCGACAAACGATAGCAACTGCCCCGGGAATCTCCTTTTTATCAATAGATTTTTGTAAAAAAGCGTCAATTCGTTTCAGCCTTTCGGACGACATGCCGACGCTTTCGGCTACCCCCTCACTCAGGGAGGGCGATTTTTGGGTAGAACTGGTTTGAGCGAGTAGTGTTGACGTTGAGAAAAGGAAGAATAGCAGTATGTTTTTCATTTTCAAAATATTTAAAAAATTTCACCAATCTATATGTTGACAGCAGCCACGAATTTGACAAATTTAACGAATTTCACCCATTTAGGTGTTGACGATTAACTTGAATTAGGATGCTAAAGATTTTAAAAGATGCTAAGGAGGGACCCCTCATTATTTTGTCTAAAATCCTTAGTATCTTTTAAAATCTTTAGCATCCTAATTCAAGTTAATCGTCAACACTCAAATTTGTGAAATTCGTGGCTCTATTTCAACTCTCTAATTTTCACATTTTTAAACGACACATTATTGCCGTGATCTTGCATTAAAATATGCCCTTTATCGCCCGCACCAAACCCCACGTACTTTTCATATTTGCTTCTGGCAACTAAAGCGTTGTAAATATTGCTTTTTCTTTCGTATTCCACAACTTTAAAACCATTTAGCCAGTGCTGAACGGTATTATTTGGATAAACAACCACTCTGGCTTGATTCCAAGTGCCTATTTTACGTTGAAAACGCTTATCCAATTTAGTAGCTGGAATCAAATCATAGAGGCTTGACATCGTGCGGTTGCCCACAACACCCATTTTAGCGTCAGGATGTTTTTCATCGTCTAAAACTTGATATTCTAAACCAATACCCGATTTTCCGCCCGAATCAAAGGCTTCATTGACAAAATATTTCACGCCTGAATTAGCCCCCTCAGTCAATTTGAAGTCAAACGTCAATTCAAAAGCGCCATATTGTTCAGTGGTTACAATATCATTGCCTGTTTCAGAACCATCCGACGGGCTGACATTGATTTCACCGTCTTTAACAGCCCAATGTTTCTCGGGCATTTTGGTACCATGAACAGCGCGCCAGCCTGTAAAATCTTTTCCGTTGAAAAGGAGCTTTACGCCTTGCGCCTGTTCTTGTTCGGAAAGATTATTGGTTAAAAGATTGACAACAGGGCAATTATCTAAAGGGCTTGCTTTCAAATGGGTTGTTTGAATGCGAATATTTTTCCAACGGATTTTCATCCCTTCTTTCATCGTGCCATAAATAGCATGAACTTGTAGGGCAATCAGTCCTTTTGGGGTCATATCGTCTATCAAATGTGCGGTAGGGATGCCATTGATCCAAGTCCGAATTGTACTACCTATGGCTTCGATGCGGTATCTGTTCCAATCACCCATTTTAAAGGCTTTTTTACCAGCAGGATTGAAATCAGGGATATAGAGCCAATCCCGACGGGCTTCGTCATAAATACCACCAGACCAACCACGTTCTGTTGGATCCACTTCCATTTGATAGCCATGCACCCGATTGTTTTGATAATCTGGTTTTGACAAGCTGCGGAATTGAACGCCCGAATTCATAGCATTTTCAACCTTCAAATCTACTTCAAAAATGAAATCGCCATAGTCTTCGTTGGTGCATAAAAAAGAGTTGGTAGTATTGGCAACTGTAGTCCCTACAATTTCACCGTTTTCAACGGTGTATTTGGCTTGACCATTTTTTTGATTCCAGCCATTCAAGGTTTTACCATCAAATAAAGAAGTCCATTTTTCATTTTGTGCTTGTACAAATAGCGTTAAGCAAAGCAAAGAGAACAGAATAGGAAATTGTTTTTTCATTGAATTTGTCATATTTTTTTTGAAAAAGTGAAAATACGGAGGGGTTGGTAAATCATTTTTTTAAAATACATAGATGCTGAAAAGTAGAATATTAGCTTTGTAAAGGTAATTTCTCCGAAGACATTCCTTTCAAAAAACCCTTAATTTTATTTTATTTTTTGCTAAAAAAGAGGAAACATGAGACATTCCGAATTTTTAACCACTGACTAACACCGTTTATTTTCAATATTACTTCTTAGTTCTACTTTGACAGGCTAAAAAAGCCCGAGCAACCCCCTACCCCTGAAGGGGAGTACATTGCGAAGTATCTTGAAATCTTGAACTTTTTCAAAACTATTTTGATAAAAAAAGTTAAAATCTCAAACTATACATGAAACGGGGTAAAATCCCGCTTTTTAATTACAGGTAATATCATAGAAAAGTAGTAATTTCCTTCTAATTTTGGTTCAGATTTACGAAATCTTAAAGATTTCGTAAATCTATACCCCCTCTGTACAAGCGAGATTTTAGCCCGTTTTATGTATAAATCTGTTATTCAAAATTACGACAACAAATTTATATACGTTTTTATCCCTTCCTCAATTTCTCTAATATAAATATATTCATCTGCTGTATGTGAGCGCGCAGAATCGCCGGGTCCAATTTTCAATGTTTCAAAAGGCATCAAGGCTTGGTCGCTCAAAGTCGGTGAACCATAAGACGTCAAGCCTAATTGCTCCCCTCTTGCTATAAGCGGATGATTGAGCGCAATGCTCGATGAATTTAGACGGAAAGAACGGGGTTTGAGTACAGATTTTACTTGCTTTTGTAAAATTTCATAGATTTCACTGTTAGAATAACACTCATTTGAGCGCACATCAATCACAAATTTGCAGGTATCGGGTACAACATTGTGCTGCGTGCCCGCTTCTATCTGCGTCACGGTTGCTTTAACACTGCCCAACAAATCAGATTTTTTATCAAACTTGAAACGTCTTATTTTTTCAATGTCTTTTAAAGCCATATAAAGCGCATTCACGCCTTCGTCTCTCGCGGCATGACCCGCTTTGCCATAAGCATACCCATCAATTACCATCAAACCTTTTTCAGCCACTGCCATAAGCATGAGCGTCGGCTCGCCCACTATGCCGACATCTATTTTACCCAATTCGGGTAAAATAGACGCAATGCCGTTTGCACCTGAAATTTCCTCCTCCGCCGTTGCCGCCAAAATGAGGTTGAAAGGCAGTTTTTTATCGTAAAAATAACAAAAAGTAGCTATCAAACTGACCAATGCGCCGCCTGCATCATTTGACCCTAAGCCATACAATTTTCCATCTACAATATCGGGTGAAAAAGGGTCGCGTGTCCAACCTTTGACGGGTTTTACGGTATCGTGGTGAGAATTTAAAAGGATATTTTTACCCCCCTCCCGACTACTTCGGGATGTACCATCCGTAAAATAGCGATTTTTAACAATAATATTATTGCCTGTTCTCTCCGTCGGAATATTTTTTTTATGAAAAAAATCTTGGATAAGCACAGCGGTTTTATCTTCTTCTTTTGAAAAGGAAGAAGTCGCAATTAATTGTTGTAAGAGTTCGATATAGTCTTGATAATTAACCATATAAGTATGTGGACAAAATTATTTAGCATTAAACCTGCGAGGTTTTGGAAACCTCGCAGGTTTGTAAGTATTTGAAAATCAATATTTTATATAAATTACCCCCCCTCAGTATTTTAGCATTTTATTCCGTCTTCTTACTTATTGGTTTTACTTTTATATCATTAATTTTGTGCCACTATTTTTAAGCACCCCTTCCGTACCACATATAACAACCGATTGTACACCACTTTTCATAGCCTCAAAAGCATTGTCTAATTTAGGTATCATGCCTTCAAAAAATGTTCCGTCTGCTTTGCCTTGTTGAAATGTCTGATAAGAAATAAGGGGAATAACCGAATTTTCATCCTTCACATCTGCTAAAACACCTTGCTTTTCAAAAACATATTTCAAGGTAACGGTGAAATTTTTACTCAAACCCACTGCCAATGTCGAAGCAATGGTATCGGCATTTGTGTTCAATAATTGCCCTTTTTTATCATGTGTAATGGGCGCAAAGACAAGGGTTTGCACCACTTTCAACAAATTAGAGACCCCCTCCCTATTGATGGTATCTATATCGCCTGCAAAGCCATAATCAATATTCCCTTTGTTGCGTTTGTGGGCTTCAATGCTGTTCATGTCCGCACCTGTCAAACCTAAAGCATTGCAACCACGCGCTTGCAACTGCGCCACTATTTTTTTATTGATTAAACCCGCATAAACCATTGTGACCACATCCAACGTATCCTCATCCGTAATGCGTCTGCCTTCTATTTTTTTAGGTTCAATATTGAGTTTTTTCAACAGCACATCGGCTATTTTACCACCCCCATGCACCAATATTTTA
>JAYUQN010000148.1:0-5627 GCA_043756725.1 Saprospiraceae bacterium | reverse complement strand
CTTACTGTGCTTCAAAAGCAGCCATAGATAGTATAACCCGTTCATTGGGCAGGTCATTAGCGCCTAAAATTCGCGTGGTTTCAGTCTCTCCGGGTTTAGTAATGGGCGAATATGCGCGTAGTTTTTCACCCGAATTTATCAAATCTTCAACAGATTTGACGCCCATTGGTAGGTTAGCCGTGCCAGAAGATGTGGCAGATACCGTTTTTGCAGTGGCAGCTTATTTGACTTTTACGACAGGCTCAATTATTCCCGTTGATGGAGGACGGGCTTTAAAGTGATTTTTAAATAAAATAGCGTGAAAAATGTCGAAACCTACCGCCATACCCGTTTGGGAATTGAATGAAATGAGTTACCACCATTTTGGTATGACGCTAAAGCACCCGTTTTTAGCCTCATTTCACCATCTTTTTCACATCAATAAAATTGAAGAGTATCGGGATAAAATCCTTTTCCCTTTGCCGCCACACCGCAAGCAAGTCTATGATTTTTTGTTTTTAACCAAAGGCACAACCCGTCGCAGCAAGGCTTTGAATCCTTACCAAATCGGGGAAAACACATTTTTCTTTTTACCTGCCTATCAAATTACCAACCATGATTTTATGAGTGAAGATACTGAGGGGTACTATTGCCACTTCAATTTTGACGTTTTTACCAACCATTTGCCACAACACAATATCCTAAGAGACTTTCCTTTTCTCCAATTTATTGGCAACCCCATTGTGCATATTGATGAAGCCACGAAACCGTTTTTACTCAATATTTTGCAACGGCTTGAAGTGGAATATAAAAAAGAACGACTTGAAAATTTTGACATAATAACTGTTTATTTATTGGCTCTTTTCACCGAACTCAAACGTTTTTACACCCCCTCAGTATCTGCGAAGAAAAATACGGCTTTGATGATTACGCAAAACTTTAAAGATGCGCTTTCACGCCATATTTATGAAAAACAAAAAGTAATTGAATATGCAGATATGCTTGCTGTTTCACCCAATCACTTGAATAAATGCGTGAAATCGGCAACAGGACAATCGGCACAAGACCTGCTCAACGACATGATTTTATTGGAAGCCAAAGTTTTATTGAAACAAACGGATATGCAAATCAATGAAATCGCCTACAAACTTTCCCAACAAAACCACAGCGATTTCAGTCGGTTTTTTAAAAGTAAAACAGGTATGACACCGAAAGAATACAAACAAAGCGATTAAAACCTAAAATCAGTCCCATATATATAAGGAGTTTCTACGAATTTTAAAGATATTTGCGCCTTATTAAATATTAACCAAATTGTCGTTATGAGTCAAAAAAAAACGCTCAAAGAAGAAGCTCTTCATTACCACGCCAAAGGTCGTCCCGGTAAAATTGAGGTTATTCCCTCTAAAGAAACAGCTACCCAGCGCGATTTAACACTCGCTTACTCGCCCGGTGTTGCCGAACCCTGCTTGGCTATCGCTGAAAATCCCGAAGATGTTTATAAATATACCGCAAAAGGTAATTTGATTGCCGTCATTTCAAATGGAACAGCTGTTTTGGGTTTGGGCGATATTGGCGCATTGGCAAGCAAACCCGTTATGGAAGGCAAAGGGCTTCTATTTAAAATTTATGCGGATATTGATGTATTTGATATTGAACTCAACACCAAAGACGTAGATGAATTTGTGAGAACGGTGAAATTACTCGAACCAACTTTTGGCGGTATTAACTTAGAAGACATCTCTGCGCCCGAATGTTTTGAAATTGAAGAGCGGTTGAAAGCTGAAATGAATATCCCTGTCATGCACGATGATCAACACGGCACGGCAATTATCAGTGCTGCTGCTTTGCTGAATGCGCTTGAAATAGTGGGGAAAGATATTTCAAAAGTGAAAATAGTGGTCAATGGTGCAGGTGCTTCTGCAAGCTCTTGTACCAATTTGTATTGTCGTTTGGGTGCGCAGAAAAAGAACATTTTTATGTTCGATTCCAAAGGTTTGATTCACCCCAGCCGAACCAATTTGGATGGTAAAAAGAAAGAATTTGCCAACGATAACGCTCCTGCCACGACCACTTTAACAGAGGCTTTGGTAGGTGCAGATGTTTTCATTGGTTTATCAAAAGGCAATGTTTTGACACAAGAGATGATAAAACCTATGGCGAAAGACTGCATTGTTTTTGCGATGGCAAATCCGACGCCCGAGATTCCGTATGATGATGCTATTGCAGCCCGTAAAGACATTATTTTTGCCACAGGGCGAAGCGATTATCCGAATCAAGTCAATAATGTTTTAGGTTTTCCTTATATTTTTAGAGGCGCATTAGATGTGCGCTCCAAGATTATCAACGAAGAAATGAAATTGGCGGCGGTTCGTGCCTTAGCAGAATTGGCTAAAAAACCAGTTCCCGACATCGTCAATATGGCTTATGGCAAAGACAATATGATTTTTGGCAAAGAATACATCATTCCCAAACCCGTTGATCCCCGTTTGCTCATAACGGTTGCACCTGCCGTGGCAAGGGCAGCCATGGAATCGGGCGTTGCCAAATTTCCGATTCAAGATTGGGATGCCTATGAAACCCAATTGTCGAAACGATTGGGCTTAGATAATACTTTGACAAAGGTCATTATCACTAAAGCCAAACAAAATCCAAAACGCGTTGTCTTAGCGGATGCTGAAAATTTGGCAGTTCTCAAAGCGGCTCAACAAGTACGAGAAGATAAAATTGCAACACCTATTTTGTTGGGTAAAGTCCAAAAAATCAAGCAGTTGATTAAAGACAATCAATTGGATTTGGGAGATATTGAAATCATAGACCCTATGTCGCCACAAAATGAGGAAGACAAAGCAAGATTGGTACACTTTGGTGATATGTTTTTTGAAAAACGCCAACGGAAAGGTTTCAACAAACCTGAAGCTCATGACATGATCCGTCGGCGCAATTATTTCGGTTGTATGATGGTCGAATCTGGGGAAGCCGATGCGATGATAGGTGGTTTAACCCGCAATTATCCCGATACCATTCGCCCCGCTTTGCAAGCCATTGGCAGACAAGAAGGCGTGAAAAAAGTATCGGGTATGTATATTTTAATGACCCGTTTCGGTCCCCTTTTCTTAGCGGATACAACCGTGAATTTTAATCCAACGGCAGAAGAAATTGTTGAAATTGCCGAATTGGCAGTAAACGCCGTAGAAAAATTTAACATCAAACCCCGTTTGGCTTTACTCACGTATTCCAATTTCGGCAGTGCCGACGGAGAGGATGCCATTAAAATGCGCAAAGCCGTTGACATACTGAAAGCCAAGCATCCGACCCTCATTGTGGATGGTGAAATGCAAGCCCATTTGCCTTTTGAACCTGAGTTGTTGAAAGAAAATCACCCGTTCTGTGATTTAATTGATGGCGGCGCAAATGTTTTATTGTTCCCCAATCTTTCAGCCTCTAATATTGCTTACAACTTGGTGAAAACCATTGCCAATATTGAAAAAATTGGACCTGTTTTGTTGGGTTTAAAAAAACCTGTCCACCTTTTGCAGTTGGGCAGTACGACAAGGGAGATTGTGAATATGATAGCTATTTCTGTGGTGGATGCACAGAAGGTGTAAGCTTTTAATATGAATGTTAAGTTTTTCATAACAAATGACTAACACCGTCATTTATGGCGGTGATGTTATGCCTAAAATAAAAAAAGGCTTTAGCCGCTCACCTTTTTGTTTGAAAAGTGGAACGGCTAAAGCCTAAAGTCTTATTTATCTTTGAACCACCGCCATAAATGACGGTGTTAGTCATTTGTTATAAAATTCGGAGTCACTTAAGTTGCTTCAAATTCAATACAAATCCTGCCCTTCCGCTTCATACACTTCCACTTCGTCCCTTTTGCCCATACCCTTTCGACTCCTAACAAGGGGTTCTAAGACTGCCAACTCGAAGTGCATACCATCCAAACGAGAGAAATGACCGCCCCAAAAAAAGCCGTTTTCATGCGCTATGTCTACCATTTCACGGACGCAACCCTTTTGACCAATCAAGGCAGGCATGGCGTTCAAACCATTCCATTCAACGTTGATGTCGAAAGCGGAGCCGAAAGCATGTTGACTTAAAACGCTGGTGCTACCCCTTATGAAACGAGGGACAAACGAGCCGTCCCATGTCAAAATTTTATCCGTTAAACGGGCATTTTCCCAATCTGCAAAGAGTTTTATCACTTTATCAGCAGCCATTTTATGAAAACGCGCTTTGGCATTGCCTTTCACAGGAATCAATTGCGGAATATCAATCGTGACTATATTCTCATCCTCCCAAGAGCCAAGAATTTCAATATTCTCTTTATTGTCAGGCTCGGGAGCCGCTCTAAAATCAAACCTTCCAAAAATAGCGGCTTTTTCAGCTATTCTCAACAAGGGTCTGAAAGCGGGAGGATTGGGAAAGGTGGTTGAAAAAATATCAACGAAGCCGAAATTTGCAGCCGCCTTGAGGGTGTTATTGCCCACTTTCGCATCGGGTTCGAGATTATTAGCGGCTTGAAAAGCGGCTGTGGCTATGCGCGTTGCCTCATCAAATATGCCTGAAGGCTCATCCATAATGAGGTCTTGCTGTTTCAAAAAGGCTTGCCAGTGCTTCACTTCTAAGCCTTCTGCATTTGGTTTTAAGAGTTTCATTTTTACAGTTTTTTAATGATTTTTTTAAGCTGTTTTCAATACAGAAAACGCCTTTTTAATAATTTTCTCTACGCAAATATAGTCCTGATGTTTTCATTTCCCTATTTTTATTTCAAGAAAGCACCCCCTCAGTAATTTTAGCAACAAACTAAGAAAAAACAGATAGTTCACGTCATTAAACTTGTTCAAATATTATCGTATGCTAATTCTACTTTGGCACTTTAAAAAAGCTCGAGCAACCCCCTGCCCCTAAAGGGGAGTACATGTCGAAGTATACATAAATCGGGGTAAAATCCCGCTTTTACTGAGGGGGGTATAGATTTACGAAATCTTTAAGATTTCGTAAATCTGAACCAAAATCAGAGGGTTATTTAAAAAGCGGGATTTTACCCCGTTTCATGTATAGATAGGTTGCGCCATTCAGAGAACGGCAATAATCACGGGTGAAATGGACAATTCGATAAAATAAGCACTCAATTTTAATACCCTATTAAAGGTAATTTTATTAATATAAAAATATAGTATTCAATTTACAACATTTTATAAAACTTTGATTTTCAATTAGTAACAAGAATTAGGTACAAAAAAGCAAGGAAATTAAAATGTTTATTCAAGAAAATTAAAAAAAGTTTGCAAAAAAATGATGAAATAAGATTGTTAATATAAAAACAAGTTGTAATTTTAGACTCTTAATTTGGGAAACCAGGATTAATTCATTCAAAAGCATTGATTATGATTTACGAAGATTACCTTCATTGTAGCGGGTACGAAGGACAAGCTGCTCACGCTTCGGAAGCTGGCTTTTCGGCTTTTTATGAAGATGAAAGCCAACGTCACTTTTTCTCCCTATTAGATGCCGATGGCAAAGTTTTGCTGAAAAGTGAGGGATACCCTCAACAAGCAGCAAGAGAAAATGGTATTCAATCTGTTATAAAAAATCGTGTTAATAGAGATTTTTACTCTGTTAAAAGTTACGAAAATGGCAGA
>JAYUQN010000147.1:0-2181 GCA_043756725.1 Saprospiraceae bacterium | reverse complement strand
ATAGAATTTTGATTTTTTTTTGCAAAAAAAAATCAAAATTCTATCAAAATTTCTCAAAAAACTTACCCTAAATCTGTGCACAAATCAAAGAATTGTAAAGCGATAATGAAACTTCCCAGTATTTTCAATAATCATCAAGCGAAAGCATAACCAAAGTACAACCTACCTCCGTTTCAATACCATTTTTTTTGGCTAATTTCATCAAGTCCACATTTTCAGTCCCCGGGTTGAAAATGATGCGCTTCGGTTTCAGTGACAATATATAATCGTAATAAGGCTTTTGATTGTCGGGATTGAGGTATAAAGTGACCGTATCTACGTCTTTATACTGCTCCGAAGGAGTCCCTTTGGGAAGGGAGATATTTTGAATGACAATGCCATCAATATTTCCTTTTTTAATGCCTACGGGAATGACTTCATGCCCTGCTTGTTTCAAGCGTTTGGTAGCTATATAGCCGTAACGTTGTGGGTTGGGTGATGCGCCTAATAGAATTGTTTTTTTCATGTTTAAATTTTATAGTAACGGTTTGTATAAGTAGCTTCGGCTTTAGCCGAATCCTTTTAAACGCCTTTAGGCGTAAAATACTGAGGGGGGGTAGCGCAACGCCTAAAGGCGTTTAAACGGGTTCGGCTGAAGCCGAAGCTACGTTTGCTAAAACAAAAACGCTGTTGAGATGGTTCACAACAGCGTTTTATAATCTTATGACCTCTGTGAAACCTCTGTGGTTCTCTGTGAGCGATTTGTTTTACTCACAGAGAGCTACAGAGGTTTCACAGACGTGAATATATTAAACTAAAAGTCTAATTGGGTCTTCCAAAATCAATTTCAAAGCTTGGAGGAATTGAGCACCTGTTGCGCCATCCACAACTCGGTGGTCGCAAGAGAGTGTTACTTTCATCATATTACCGACGACGATTTCACCATTTTTAACAACAGGCTTCTGGATAATAGAGCCAACGGCTAAGATGCAGGCATCGGGTGGGTTAATAATGGCTGTAAATTCTTCAATATCAAACATGCCTAAGTTTGAAATCGTAAAGGTATTGCCTTGCATTTCAGGCAATTGCAATTTACCATCCTTTGCTTTACCCGCCAATTCCCGTACTTCGGTACTGATTTGGCTCAAAGATTTCATATCGGCATGACGAATAACGGGAACAAATAAAGCTTGACCCACAGCTACGGCAACACCAACATTGATATGATTATTTTGGCGAATGAAATCACCCATCCAAGAAGAATTTATGACAGGATGTTTGCGCAAGGCAACGGCTGAGGCTTTAACAACAAGGTCGTTGAAAGAAATTTTAGCAGGTGCCGCTATTTCATTCAATCTTGGACGCATTTCAACGGCTTTATCCATATTGATTTCAATAGTCAAATAGAAGTGTGGCGCGGTGAATTTACTTTCACTTAAACGCCGTGCAATGACTTTGCGCATGCTCGACAAAGGAAAATCTTCATGGCTTTCAGCACCAAAAGAGGAGGCTGATGATTTAGGAGCAGCAGGCGCAACGGGTTGCGGAACAGGTTGCGCAGCAGGCGCAGGCGTACCTTTAGCAATAGCCGCTTCCACATCTCTTTTTATGATTCTGCCATTATCGCCAGACCCTTGTACATTAGAAAGCGCCATGCCCGCTACTTTTGCGACCTCTTTTGCTAAAGGAGAAGCAAAAACACGGCTTTGTTCGGACGTTTCAACGGCTTTTACTGAGGGGGAGGCTGCTGCGATTGTTGCGGTTGCAACAGGAACAGGTTGAGGTGGGGGCGGTGGTGAAGGTGGTGCATTATTAGCGTTAGGCGCAGGGGCAACACTATTCGCTTCGGGCGCAGATTCGGGCGTGGGTGCAGCACTTTTAGTCTCTGGTGCAGGGGCAGCAGATGCACTACCACCCAACAAATGTTCAAAGGCTTCGCCTTTTTCACCAATAACGGCAATAGGCGCACTCACCACGAGTTTACCGCCCGCTGGCACACCGATATAGAGTAAAATCCCTTTTTTAGGACTTTCAAAATCCATAGTTGCTTTGTCGGAGTTAATTTCCGCTAAGAGGTCGCCTTTTTCAACAGCATCACCCACTTTTTTATGCCATGCTACAATTTCGCCTTCTTCCATCGAGTCGCTCAGGCGGGGCATCAAAATTACTTCAGCCATGTTTAATAATTTGATTTGGTTGTCT
>JAYUQN010000146.1:0-2181 GCA_043756725.1 Saprospiraceae bacterium | reverse complement strand
TCTAATCCCGCTTGTAGATACTCTTTTTGCCGTTCTAAACTTTCGGCATATTCCTTTTCTCTTTTTTCCTGTTTTTGACGTTCAATTGATGCTAAAATCTCCTCTTTAATCTCTTTATCCTTGTTTTCAAGAGGTTTATCCTTGTTTTTAAGAGGTTCTATCTTTTGGCTTGGTAATGCGCTAAATTCGTTGCTAAACCGTCCAAACTCCTTTTTCAAAGCGGCATTTCGTACAGCTTCTAATTTCTCCTCTGCCTCTGCCAACATTTTAGTCGCTACTGCCAATTTTGCAGCAACTAAAGGGGTCTTGGATTCGGGTGTGTTTTCAAACTCTTTGTTCAGTTTTGATACCTCCTCCCGTAAAAAGGCTACTGCTCCCGCCAACAGCTTAATTTTTTTATCCTCCTTTTCTTTTTTATCACCTACAAAACCGCCTCCTGTATTAGTGGGTGTAGAGCCTGTTGAACCCAAAGCTAAAGGGTCTGTAATTTGATTCTCGGTAATGTATTTATTGAGGGATTTTATACGGTTTTCGGTTTCCTGTATTTTGGACTTGTAGTTTTCTGCATAAGCCAAAGCGTTATTACTTGCCATTTTTACAGCATTTCCACCAGACTTTATGAAGTTTAATGTTTGTTGTCCGAATGAGGCTGAAACATCGGTTTGGTTGCCTTTTATATCAATCAATTCTTTTTCAAGTTCCGTTCTTTTCTGAAAGGCTGCTTCCGATTTTGCTCTCTTTTCGAGGCTTGCCACGTAGTTATTTACCGCTTTTGTGGCTTCATCGGTGTTTATTTTTTCGAGGGTGAGGTTGCCTAAATACTGGGGCGAAATCTCATTTAAGCGTTTAACGGCTGCTAATCTGTCCTCTTTGCTTCGTTTTTCATCCCTTGCCACAACAAGGAGTTGCTCCAGTTCTATTTTTTGAGAAGCGATGTTTTTAGAAGCTGTGGCATTAACATCATTTATAAGATTTTGAGCCTGTACAGCTTCACTCACTTTTGAGCTGTACATTGACCATACGGCAACGGCTGCTGTAATTGCTGATACCACCAAGCCAATAGGGTTTAGTTTGGCTACCAAATTAAACCCTTGTTGGGCTACGGTTGCCAATCTAATTTTACCCGTCAGTATATCTGTAACATAGCCATAAGCCGTTGTGACAGCCGTTAAAATGATTTGGCGTTTTGCCCACAAATCCAGTACAACAGGAATAACTTTAACCGTGGCGTAGTAAGAGGAAATCGTTGCAACGGCTGTCACAACGGCTTTGGAATAACCCACAATACTATCCCAATTGTCTTTCACTGCCTTTAAAAACCCTGCAAAACCTTGAATCATTTGGCGAATCACAGGTACGCCCGTTCGTGCCAATTCTCCAAACAGTTGCTTTGAAGTGTCTTTGAGGTTGTCAATATCATTGTCAAGATTGTTCGACATAACGGCAGCTTGGCGGTAAGCTTCGTTTGTGCCTGTAACGGCTTTCGTGAGGTTTTGAAAATTGTCAATACCTTGTAAAAGTTTGCTTGCTGCGGGTACGTTTGCTTCCTCGAATACGGCTTTTAATGCCCCTGCATCGTTGGCGAGGGGCTTCAATTCTTTGAGCCTTTCTGCGAGGGGGATTGTGGTATCTTTTATTTTATTGAGGTTGACATTGTAATGGTGGAGTGCCGCCAATCCATCTTTGCTCAACATCTCTGGGGCTTGTATTTTTAGGAGCATGGTACGGAGAGCCGTACCCGTTTCTTCGCCTGTCTTGAAGGTTTTGCTTAACGTTTGCACCAAGCCCACCGACTCTTCAATCGTAATATTTGCCGTTTTACTGACCGCTCCAAACTTCTGTATGGCGTTGGCAACTTGGGGTATTTCTACCGTTCCTTCCTTCGCTCCCGCTGCGATGGCGTTCATGTAGCGGGCTGTGTCGCTTGAAGGAGCGTTGAATTGGTCTAAAACGGTGGTCAAAACTTCTACAGATTGGGGTAGGTCTATTCCTCCCGCTTGGGCAAATAGGATAGCCTCTTTGGTCATGTTTTGCAAAGCCTCTGCATTACCCAAAAGTTCGGGCTTGGCAGAGCCAACCAGTTTAAAAGCCTTTAGTATTTCAGTGGAGGTACTGGTAATGACAGCACCCCCCTCAGTGGTGATAGAGGTAAGGCTTTCGGCTCTGCCTTCCAAGTCTTTG
>JAYUQN010000145.1:0-5634 GCA_043756725.1 Saprospiraceae bacterium | reverse complement strand
ATTCGCTTTTGACCACAATTAAGACGTTGCAGTGCAACGTCTCTACGAAAAATCCGAATAAATCTAATAATAAATCCTTAGCTTAATGGCATTGGACTAAAGTCGCTGACTGTGCTTCGTTCAGCGACTAAAATCGCCGTTACGAGTGGTTCCAAAATTCGAAAACCACTTTCAGCTCAGGATAACTCTAAAATCGTTGAATAACTTTTCACAGTTTGACATTTTTTGAATGTTGTGCTTCAATTTTAGTCAATTTTACCCCGCAAAACCTCAAAATACTGAGGGGGGTATTTAAATGATTCTGATTGCCATGAATTAACTATTTTTTACAAAGATAGTAAGAAATACCATTAATAAAACGATTTTACTCTTGACTTAATTTATATTTGACTCCAAAACAAGTTGAAAAGCAATATTTCAATTATGCGCCCTTTAAATATTGTTTTCAACTACATCCAAAACCCATTCAAAATGAATAAAATATACTCTTTTTTCCTATTTTTTGCCATTTTTACTGAGGGGGGTGCTCAAACCGCTCCAATGCCTACATTTCAAGGGCAAGCACCCATTGCTGAAAAAGTGGATACCCGCAACCACGCCATCATGCCCCAATGGAAAGGCAAACACGCATTCGGCAACATCGTTTTTGACAACGATTTTGAAGGTGCCCGACTCAATGGCATTACCCAAGAAAATGACACTATTTTCACCGCTATTATTGCAGCTGAAAATTATCCTATTAACCCAAGTCCGTGGTATGCTTTCAAAGTTTCAGCTAAAACACCTCGTACTGTGTGGGTGCATCTGACGTATTTGAACGCCAAACATCGCTATTTTCCTAAAATTAGTCGGGATGGTAAAACGTGGCAGACGGTGGATTCTTCGGATTGTATTCTTGAAAAAGACACCACTAAAACGGCTCGTACTTTTCAAGAAAATGCCCTTTCTGAATCCGCTTTTGTGCGTATTCGAGTAGATGAACGCCCATTGTGGGTGGCAGCTCAAGAGTTGATGACTTCTAAAACAGTGGCAAAATGGGCAAAAGATTTGACTAAAAAATCCTTTGTTTCAAGAGAAATTATAGGCAAAACGGCTCAAAATCGCCCTTTGTATGGCATTAAAATAGGGGGGAACAAGGACGATTCTAAAATGATGATTGTTATCGGTCGCTTGCATCCACCAGAGGTAACGGGACAATTGGCTTTGCAAACTTTTGTTGAAACGTTGTGTGAAAACTCTGAAATCGCTAAAAAATTTAGGCAAAATTACACCGTTTATGTTGTCCCCATGATGAACCCCGATGGTGTGGACAATGGGCATTGGCGGCACAATTCGGGGGGCATTGACCTCAACCGAGATTGGGCAGATTTCAATCAAAAAGAAACCCAAATTGTCCGTGATTTTTTACGTAAAACCATTAATGGCACATCAAAAAAACTCTACTTTGGCATTGATTTTCACTCAACGTGGGATGATATTTTTTACACCAATACGACTGAAAAACCAACCAATATGGACGGTTTGATAAAACGCTGGTTTTCAGAATTGGAAAAAGCGATACCCAATTATAAGGTCAACGCACGTCCCAGTAAAATAACGCCCGGGGTTATTTCAAAGGCATTTTTTAATCGAGAATTTAATGCCGAAGCTTTGGTTTATGAAGTTGGCGATAATACGCCACGGGATTTTACGGCTTTAAAATCGAGGACGGCGAGTGAAAAACTGATGGTTTTGGCTTTGGAATATTTGGAACAAGATAAAAAGTAAAATTTTACCCCCCTCTCCATAGGAGTCCTTTGGGACAGTATAAACATCATTTTTACCCGTTAAAACAGTAAAATAAAACATTAATTAAAATTAGACATTCCGTTTTAAATACTTATTTTTATCGCCAAAACAGTAAAAAACAATGGACAGTGAAAAGATCGCCAAGATGATAAAATTTCACCGAAAAAAAGCGCAATTATCTCGCAATGCTTTGGCTGAATTGGCGGGTGTAGGGAAAACGGCTGTTTTTGATATTGAAAATGGTAAAACAACCGTACAATTGGATACTTTGCAAAAGATTTTACACGTCTTGAATATCCAATGTCGATTTGACAGTGCGTTTATGAATGAATTTAATCAACAGTTTTAAAATGAGAACAGCCGAAGTTTTTGTACACAATATCCTCGCTGGTGAACTTACTGAACTCACACAAGGTAAACAGTTTTAATTTTATTTCAATATGTTAGAAACCAATTATCAAACCTTATTCATTTCAGAAGAACAAGCAGCAACCTTATGCCATCAAATTTACGGCATTCAAGGCGCAGCCGAAAAGCAAACAGGCGAACTCGATTTTAACTATAAAATCACAACTGAAAACGGTGAAAATTATATCCTAAAAATAAGCCGACCCGATACGGACGAAGCCTATCTGGATTTTCAACAAAAACTATTGCTGCATATAGCTGATAAAAACCCCGATTTTAAATTTCCTAAAATCATCAAAACGAAAAGCGATGAAAACGATTTCACGCTCATTGATGATTATGGTAAAACCCGAAAAATACGTTTATTGGATTGGACTTCGGGCAGATTATGGTCGTCCGTCAATCCACAATTGGATGATTTGAGGTACAGTTTGGGTGAAAAATGTGGCGAAATCACACACGTTTTAGCCGATTTCAACCACCCCTTTGCAACGCGTGAATTCGATTGGGATATTGCCCAAGCCGCTTGGACATACCCCCATTTACGCCTTTTTAATGCCAAACAAAGAGCGTGTTTGACCCATTTCACCTACCTATTTGAAAATTTTCAAGACGATTATAAAACCCTTAGCAAATCGGTCATTCACAACGATGCGAATGATAATAATATCATTGTCAGCGATGATTTATGGGACCCCTCTCCACAGGAGTCCATTCGGACAGTATTGGCAGTCATTGATTATGGCGATGCTATTTATTCTCAAACCATCAACGATGTGGCAGTCACATTGGCGTATGCCATCATGGAACAGCCCGATCCACTTGCCGCAGCCTTGCCTTTGGTAGCAGGTTATCATAAAAAATATCCATTGCAAGAGGCAGAATTGGCGATGTTATACACTTTAGTTGCCATGCGTTTGGTGATTAGCGTGACCAAATCGGCTATCAACAAAATCAAAGAACTTGATAATACTTATTTGCTAATAAGTGAAAAACCTGCTTGGGAATTGCTTTTAAAATGGCAAAAAATACCCGCTCAATTGGCGCATTTTTCATTCCGTGCGGCTTGTGGTTTTACGCCTGTGCCGCATCAAAAAACGTTTGAACAATGGGCAGCTTCGCAGTCTTTTAAATTGAATGACCTCTTCCCTACCCTATCAACTGTTTCGTTTTCAGCCGAACCCGCACACGTAGCTTCGACTAATGCCGAACATGCACACGTAGCTTCGGCTTTAGCCGAACCCGTTAAAACGGCTTTAGCCGTTGACGGACGTATAATATCGAATAATAGCGATTCGCATACGAGTTCGGCTAAAGCCGAAGTTACGGGTTCGGCTAAAGCCGAAGCTACATGTGTAGATTTGAGCATCGGCAGTTTGTTCTTAGGCAATTATGCCGAATATCAAAATACAGCTATTTTTACAAGTAAAATCAACCAATTACAAGTTGAAAATCTCAATAAAATCCTCGCAGGCGGCTATTTAGAAGCGCGCCCACTGTATGCCACAGACGCTTACAAAGTGGAAGGCAATAATGGCTACGAATATCGCACTATTCACTTAGGCGTTGATTTTTGGTTGAAAGAAAACACGCCCGTTCATGCGCTTTTTGAGGGTGAAATTGTCGGTTGTGCCTACAATGGAGCGGATAAAGACTACGGTGGGGTCATTATTTTGAAGCATAAAATCTTAAATCCAGATAGCCTAAATAAACACGATAAACACCTTATTTTTTACACGCTTTACGGTCATTTAAGTAAAAAAAGCATCTTAATGGGGCGTATCGAAAAGAAAATAAAAAAGGGTAAAAGAATCGGTTTTTTAGGCAATTCTGCTGAAAATGGCAATTGGACACCCCACCTCCATTTTCAAATCATGTTGGATTTATTAGGCTATGAAAACGATTTTCCCGGCGTCGGTTTTCCCAATAAAATAAACGTTTGGTCGTCCATTTCACCCGACCCCAATGTGCTTTTTAAAAATGAAACGCTTGCGCCAAAACAAGTTCCCAATCATAAAGAATTGATAGATTTCAGAAAAAAACATTTGGGTAAAAGCCTAAGCATTTCATACAAAGAACCATTGAAAATACTGAGGGGGTATAAACAATACTTAATAGACGATACGGGCAGACGCTATTTGGATACCGTGAATAATGTCGCACACGTTGGGCATGAACACCCCCGAGTTGTGAAAGCAGGGCAACAACAAATGGCGGTTTTGAACACCAATACGCGCTATTTGCATGAAAATATCCTTGATTTTGCTAAGGAATTGTGCACCGCCCTACCCCCCGAATTATCCGTTTTGCATTTCGTCAATTCGGGCAGCGAAGCCAACGAATTGGCTTTGCGCATGGCACAAGCCGTGACCCATCAAAAAGATGTGATTGCCCTTCAAGTCGGTTATCACGGCAATACGAACGGTTGCATTGCCGTTAGCTCTTATAAATTTGATGGACAAGGCGGTCAAGGCAAGCCCGAACACACGCATATTGTGCCCCTGCCCGATAGTTTCAGAGGACTCTATCAAGGAAAATTGAGTGAAACAGGTGCACAATATGCCGCTCATGTTTCAGAAGCCATCGCTGAAATACAAGCTAAAGGGCGAGGCGTTTCAGCCTTTTTAGCAGAAAGCATTGTCAGTTGTGGGGGACAAATTGACTTGCCCGATAATTATTTGAAGCTGGCTTACGAAGCTGTCAGAAAAGCGGGCGGCGTGTGCATTGCCGATGAAGTGCAAGTGGGTTTTGGCAGAGTCGGCAAACATTTTTGGGGTTTTGAATTACAAAACGTTGTGCCCGACATCGTTACGATGGGCAAACCGATTGGCAACGGGCATCCTTTGGCGGCAGTAGCGTGTACAGAAGCCGTTGCTTTGGCATTTGCAAATGGCATGGAATTTTTTAATACATTCGGTGGTAATCCCGTTTCTTGTGCGATTGGTTTGGAAGTTTTGAAGGTGATGAAAGAAGAAAATTTGCAAGAAAACGCCTTTAGGGTAGGGGAGTTGCTGAAAGCGGAATTGCGGAAATTGCAAAAAGACTTTCCTTTAATTGGCGATGTGCGCGGTGAAGGGCTATTTTTGGGCTTTGAATTGGTCGAACCCAACAAAATTCCCGCAACTGATAAAACCGCATATCTGGCAAATCGGATGAAAGAACACGGCGTTTTAATCAGCGTGGATGGACCACAAAACAATGTGATTAAAATCAAACCGCCCATGTGTTTTAGTGAAGAAAATGCGGGGGAATTAATTCGGTATTTGAAGAAAATTTTTGGGGAGGATTATTTGCAATGACCCCTCAGTATTTTGACGAATTTACGAATTATAACAACTACATTTTATTAGATGAAATTCGTAGTCGTTATAATTCAGACGAATTAAACCCTTTATTGCCTATTGCAGACGGGTATTTGAATATCGGACGTAAAACGGG
>JAYUQN010000144.1:0-2185 GCA_043756725.1 Saprospiraceae bacterium | reverse complement strand
TGCCCGAATTGAGGTAAATATTTTCATAAAAACTGCCTTCTCGAAAGTGAAATTTTGCACCTTTCATATTTATCAAACTGGCTTCGTTGTAAGGCAGCATATATGTATAATTCTTTGACGCTGAATATATTATGCTCCCATTAGCGCGAACAGCAAATCTCAAAAAAGAGCTATTCCCTTGTGTGTCTGAAATTTTTATTTGAATATTTTTAGCCGTTTCAGATAGTGTAACAACGCCATTATCCACAACCTGTTCATACATTGTTGTTAATTTATTACCTAATAACTTAAACGCTCTATGGTAGTTGCCGCCTCGGTGCGTATGCTCAAAATAATCTAAATGGGCATTGAGGTAACGGGTTTCATTAAAAGCGAATTTTTCTGCTTTAAATTTATAAACAGCTTTTTCATTGTCAAATAACTCCAGAGCGTAAATGCCATTCTCGCCACTTTTACCATTGTGCGTGTCGTATGTTTTTACCGCTAAAGCAAAAAATGGAGAAGGGCTGTTTAAAGTATCGCCAACAATGCCATAACCGTCCCCTTTTTTCACCAAATTGACTATTTTAGAATCAATAATTTCTCGTTTTTCATCCAAAAAATAAACTTTCAAACCTCTGATAGAAGGGGGAATATTATCCGCAACACTAAAGCCGAAAAGCAAGGGATTGACCGTCATATCCGTAGCTGTTTCCCGAATTTCAAAATGTAAATGTTCCCCAAAAGAATGCCCCCTATTGCCCATAAGCGCAATTTGTTGTCCCCGTGAAATAGGTATTTCAGAAGGTTTCAAAATAATATCTTGCTCAAAACTTTCGGTTTCGTATTGTTTTTTCCGCATATAGGCTTGAATTTGAGGAATAAATTTTTCAAGATGCCCATACACCGTTGTGTAACCGTTGGGATGGTCAATGTACAAAGCCTGTCCATAGCCGCCGCCCTTGATGCTAATACGGCTGACATAACCCTCTGCTGCGGCATAAATTGGCTCATTATCTTGTTTAGGAGCGGGTGAAATATCAATACCTGCGTGAAAATGCCCACCCCGCAATTCCCCGAAAGTGCCTCCTAACCTCATTTCATGTCCTACGGGCGATTGAAAATAGCCTTGCGGGTAAGGATTAGGGTCTGCAAAAGAGGCAAAAAAGAATAAGATAAAAAGAAAAATAGCTTGACGTAAAATAGGCATATATTTCAATTTGTGTTTCATAAAAAATAGGTGCTGCATAGTTAATTTTTTTAAGCTAAATTTTTTGAGCTAAATTTTTGATTCAACGATTTTAATAATCTCTTTTTCTAATTTTTCGGCTTTTTTTAGCAGAGCGTCTGCTTCTTTCATAACGTTTTGAGTAAAATTTTTATCATCAAAACTGGCAATATTAACTTTTACATTTAGATAAGCGCCTCGCACGGCTGCCCTCGCACATAAAGCGCCAACGCCTGCATCCGTCACAGAGTTTGGATTACCTATTTCAACCATCGCTTGTATAATGTTAAAACTATCAATCGCCAAACGCATGGTACTGAGGGGTACTTCAATGGCTTGTTTTGTAGCGGCTTGAACGGCGGCTTTACGATTTGCTTTTTCAACATCCGTATTTTTAGGCAACTGAAACGCTTGCATGATGGCGTTGAAAGCAGCCGTATCTTCATCCACTTTTTTCAACAAAGCGTCTTTCAAAGCCTGCCCCTTTTCAGCCCAATCTGAAAAAACTTCCCATTGGTCGTCCCACCCTTTTTTATGGCTGCTCAAATTTGCCACCATTGTCGCCAAAGCCGCACCTAATGAACCGATATATGCCGCAATAGACCCACCGCCGGGCGCAGGACTTTCGGAGGCTGTTTCATCCGCAAAGGCTTTTAGCGTCATTTTACTGAGGGGGGTCGTTGCAGGGTTTTCAAGCAAATATTCAATTACTCTTTTTTGTGGGTCGAAGGGTGAAAGCTCATCTAAGCCCAAAGTTTTGACCGCTATGTGTATTATTTCTGCTTCTGAAACGCCGACAGAACGTTGTTGTTTTTTCAAAAAATACTGACCTGCCTCTACTAAAACCCGTTTAGGAACCAGCCCTACCAACTCCGAGCCTGTGACCCGCATACCGCGTTTTTCAGCACTTTGGCAACACGCTTCAAAGGCAATATGCAAAGGCGTAACGTTTATATCCGTCAAATTCATAGACACTTG
>JAYUQN010000143.1:0-5648 GCA_043756725.1 Saprospiraceae bacterium | reverse complement strand
GTTTTGATTTTTTTTGCAAAAAAAATCAAAACTCAATCAAAATTTCTCAAAAATCTTACCCTAAATCTGTGCACAAATTAAAGAATCGCTTTATTTTATACGTAAATTTATTCCTAACAAACATTTAAAATCCTTCCATAATGAAGTTTTCCATTATCCAATTTTTGCTAATTCAAATTAGTATTCTCTTTTTTCAAGTCCCTGCCTTTACACAAGCCAGTAGCACAGAATCTGCTTTTATCATAGGTGACGCCCTGCCTGATGCCCCTGAATTGGCAGCCCGAGGCACTTACAAAGTAGGTGTTCAGACATTAGATTTTATCAATAAAGGTCAAATTGACATCTTAAAAGCGAAAGCAGGTGTTGAGCCGCTTTATGATAGAGCTTTGAAAGTGGAAGTATGGTATCCTGCCGTCGTGTCAGAGGGTGCAAAAGAATTTATTACGTATGATGAAGTGATGGGGATGTCTAATAACCCGAAAAGACCTTTGATTCCTTTTACTTTTATGGGTCGAGCTTTGCGCAATGCCGCACCCCAGTTAGCGGAAGGCGCATTTCCGTTGGTTATTGTGTCGCATGGTTATGTTGGTTCAAGGTTTCTTTTGACTTATTTGACTGAAAATTTAGCGTCAAAAGGGTATGTAGTCGTTGCCATTGACCATACAGAATCCACTTTTAAAGATGCGGGCGGTTTTCAAAGTACGCTGCTTAATCGGTCAAAAGATGTTTTATTTGTCTTGAATCAAATGGCAGAATTAAGCAAGGGTAAAACCTTTCTTTCGGGCTTGGTAGATGCCAATAATACAGCATTGATTGGCTATTCGATGGGCGGTTATGGTGTTTTAAATGCTTCAGGTGCAGGTTACAGTGCTAAAATGGATACCACTTTTTCATCCATGACAGGTGGCAGCAAAGCTATTCAAGTGCGCTCCTCTAAACATCCCGACTATAAGGCTTCTATTGACCCTCGTATAAAAGCGGTTGTGGCTTTTGCGCCGTGGGGTATGCAACGCAGCACGTGGGATTCAGAAGGTTTGCAAGGACTCAAAGTGCCTACATTTTTCATAGCAGGTAGTCAAGACGATATTTCGGGTTATGAAGATGGCATTAAGGCTATATATAAAGGTGTGGTGAATGCCGACCGTTATTTGTTGACGTATATGAATGCCCGCCATAATGTTGCGCCAAACCCACCACCAGCCGAAACATTAAAACCGGGTTTGCATATTGATGAATATTATAGATATGCCGAACCTGCCTGGAATGAAAAACGTATCAACAACATTAATCAACATTTCATCACCGCTTTTTTGGGCATTCAGTTGAAAAAGAAAGATTATGGCAAATATTTGGATGTGAAAGAAAATTCTAATGACAAATTGTGGACAGGCTTTAAGCCACGGTCTTCGGTGGGTTTAGAGTTGTTGCATGCCGTGCCAGCGAAATAATTGATTTAACTAAAATCAATTTCAGTATTGTCCCCAATATTTAAGCTGCGTTTGATACCTCGAATTGAGGTATCGCTGCCAACTATAGATTTGTTTAAGATAATTTCTTTAAGCTGAGAAAACGAGCCAATGATGGAATCTTGAATAATGGAAGCGTTGATGTGCGTGTTATCGCCAATCGTTACGTAAGGACCAATAATAGAATCCTCAATTATACAGTTTTCACCGATGCTGACAGGGTGTACGATAATGGTATTGTCGAAAGTGGGCAAATCCACATCGTAAATATTATTTTTTTCAAGCAGTGTACGGTTGGTTTCTAAAAGGATGTCTTTTTTACCACAATCAAACCAATTATTGACGGGGGCTACTGTCATTTTCACGCCTTGCTCGACCATGCGTTGGAGGGCATCTGCCAGTTGAAACTCCCCATTTGTGAGGATATTGTGCTCAATATTATACGACAAAGCGGCTAATAGTGCTTTGACTTCCATAATTTTATACAAACCAACAAGAGCCAAATTGGAGTGTGGGATTTTCGGTTTTTCAATTACTTTTTTGACAAATCCTTTATCGTCTAACACTACAACACCAAATTCACGTGGGTCACGTACTTCTTTTACACCAAGCGAAGTGGTATTAGATTGTAGCATAAAGTTTAAATCCATATCAAAAACAGTATCGCCTAAAGCAATAAAAAGTTCTTTTTCATTTTTAATAGTATTTCGAGCCATCCAAACAGCATGACCAAGTCCGTGTCTGTCTTCTTGTACCACAAATTCGCATTTCAAGTTTTTATAGTGGGTTTCAACGTAATTCTTAATTTTTTCACCGAGATAGCCAATGACAAAGACAAATTCTTGAAAATCAGCCTCCAACAGCTCATCTATGATATGGGCTAATATGGGTTTTCCCGCTACGGGCATCAAAGGCTTGGGTTGCGTGTAGGTATGTGGGCGTAATCGAGTGCCAGCACCAGCGACAGGAATAAGGACTTTCATATAAAATAGGATTTGAAAAAGGCAAAATTACACTATTTCGGGTAATTCTGAAAGGGTATTAAAGCGGGGCGTTGCGACATTTCATGATAACACAAGACCCCCTCAGTAAAATAATGTGCCACCATGCTTTTTCGGGTTGTGCCTTTCTGTAAAATAGGGCTACCGCCGTGAATTAAATTGGCATGCCAAAGCAATATATCACCTTTTTTAGCATAAAAATATTCTTTTTCCAACTGGGTTTCTTTCAAAAGCGTTTCAATACGGTTTTCATATTGACGGTTATTGTCTTTGCCGAGTAGGAGCTTTGAGGTGCCAGAATCGTAGTCAGACGACATTAAATAGGGCAAACGATGGCTTTTAGGATAATAAAAAAGGGGTCCGTTGTGCGTATCACAATCATCCAGAGCTGTCCAAGCAGCAATCAAATAGCCTTGTGGCTCTGTGGTCATGTGGATGCTATCGGAGTGGGCACGTTGCTCGCTACCTTCAATAAAGTTGATGGTATGAAACGGAATAATTTTTTTGCCCATCATGAAATTGAGCAGATGCAACAATTCGGGCTGGCGGAAATAGTGGTTAATAATGGGTGAAATTTCATAAGCTGCCATTATTTTACGACCTGTGTAATTGAAACTGGCTTTTTGTTCTACCAATAGTTTTTCAACTTCTGCATTAATTTCGGTCACTTGCTCATTGTCAAGCCACCCCCTCAGTATCAAATACCCATTTTCGATAAAATGACAGATTTGCGCTTGTATTTCAGGTGTAAAGCACTGAAAATCAGGATGTTGCGAGAGTTTTTCTAAGGCATCGGGTCTATCAAGCCAGGGAATATCGTCACTGTGCTTTTCAAAATCAGCACTATTGATAGGCGCAAATATGCTTTTTTTGAGACCAAATTGTTTATATAAAGGACGGTTATGGCGCAACTTATCCCGATTCAAAAAATTATGAATGACATAAAGCGGTTTGAACGCCCGCAATATGCCCGTATATTTTTGAAAAAAACGTTGAAACATAGCAAATGAATTTTCCGCAAAATTAATTAAAATAACGGAAATTAGTATTTTTCTTGCTAAGCATTAAGCTCTTAAGTTATTTACAGGCTTGTTGGGTGGAATAGAATGGGTTTCCCATTGTGGGATGGTAAAAATAAAGTTAGTTCCTCCTTCCATATTTTTTTCAAACCAGATATCACCACCATGCAATTTGACCACTTTTCGGCATATTGCTAACCCCATTCCAGAACCGGGACGGTCACGTTGATTGATGCGTTGAAAAGGATGGAACGCTTTTTCTTTATAGATTTCGTCTAACCCCACGCCATTGTCACTGACGGAAAATAACCAAAGACTGGTATTCTCCAGTTGTTGGGCTTTTATTTTTATATAAGGTGCTTCGTTTGACCGATATTTTATGGCATTGTCAACCAAATTCTGAATTAACTGTATGGTTCCCGTTTTATGTGCCCAAAGGGTGGGCAAATTTTCTACTTCAATTTGGGCATCGTTTTGTTGAATGACGTCTCGAAGATTGAAACGAATCAGATCTACTATGTTATTAAAATTGGTTAGAACAAGTTCTTTTTTACTTTCAATCGTATTGTACTCTAATAGATCGGTTATGACATTGTTCATCAATTGTGCATTATTGACGATGAAATCAATAAATTGATTGGCTTCATTATCCAACGCATTATAATAGCGTTTTTTGAGTAATTGGGCATAGCTTCCAATATTTCGCAACGGGCTTTTCAAATCGTGTGAAGCGATATAGGCGAATTGCTCCAACTCGCTGTACGACATTTGGAGGGCGTGAAGATTTTTTGCCAGTTGTTGAGATTGCTCTTCAAGCTGTCGTTTTTGTTGTGTTAATTGTTCGTTGATATTCACGACACCTTCTTTTTGTAATTGTAGTTCTTGTGCGGTCATTTTTAAAATATTGATGCTTATAGATTTATCTTTCATACTCCGTCTATGTAAAAAATCGAGACGCGTGAATGCTTTATCTATTTGCCCATAAGAGCTTAATAATTCAACTTTTTTTTCTTCGGAAATGTCAAGAGAAGCTAACTGGTCTTTGAATTCCTGAAAAATATCTTTCATAACCAATGTTGAGATTTAGCGCGTTTAGGTTTTTTTAATTTTCAAATTAAGGAATTGAAAAATAGTAACCTAACCACACCTTTTGGAAAGTTGTCAACTTTCCTAAAAGTGTGGTTATATTATTTTACTACTTACCTCAACCACTGATATTGGGTTTAATTTTTCTCTTTAATTGTCACCAAACAACATGTTTCATTGTGAAATTCACAAACGCCATTGCCCAAATTGCCAATTTCACCATAACTTAAGAAGCCAACCATTGGTTTTTGCCATTGTTCGTAGATGCCTTTAATTTCATCTTCCATGAAAGGTCCTAAAGCGGCATGACGACCTTTGCATGAAAATAAGATAAGGGCATCTACATCAGGAATTTCATTTTTTAAAGACTCAAACTCAGCTACTGTTTTTTCAATGACTTCTATACCCGGTGAAATAGAGAAACGGAATTTATCCCCTTCTTTGATGCTCCCTACCAACGTTAAAGAACGATTATCTTCATCGCCATAAATGGGGCTGCGTAAAACGGCATAATCTGTATCGCGCATAACTTGCAAAGGATATTGCGCTGAAACGGTAGAAAGTGGCTTGCCTTTCATATCCATATCTTCTTTATCGCCAAAGAAGCGCACAAAAAAGTCCAAAGCAGGTTCGTCATTGATGGTATAAATGATATTGCCTTTCGCTTTTGTTACGGTATTTTCAGTGCCAAGTGCCTCCCAGCCGCTTGTTGCTAAGCCATGAATTTCAACTTTATCGTTATCAAACACGATAGCTGCCATGCCATTGTTGGTATGCTCTGTCCTTGTAAAAATATAGGTATTTATAATCTCCAAATCGTCACCCGCTAAACCACCAAAAATTGGGATTTCACAACTACCATTTTTCTTTAAACCTGCTACAACTTGTTCACCATCGTTCAAAATACCAGCTGAACAGACTATCATAGCGGGATTTTCAAAGGCTTCGTGTGCGAATTGTCTAAGTGCTTGACCTGTTTCTACTACCCCTCCCGTATTTTTTGTAAAACAAAGGCGGTATTTATCCTTTGATACATCCATCAATAGGCATGAAATAGAGTTGTCAGACAAAGTGTC
>JAYUQN010000142.1:0-2186 GCA_043756725.1 Saprospiraceae bacterium | reverse complement strand
AATTATAGGCACCTCAACTGTCTTGAGAAAGACCAAACAGGGCGTAGCAACGAAACAGAAGTCGTTATAAAACCGCTTTTGAAACAACAATTAATTGCCCTAAATCCTACACAACCCCTATCTGCCATAGAGCAAGCCATAGAACAAATTTGTCAAACTCGCTTAGACAAAAGCGATTTTATGGCAAATAAAGAGGTTTATGGTCTCATCAAAAATGGTGTAGAAGTAACCGTCACGAATCTTGCAGGTAAAACCGAACCCACCACGATAAAAGTTATAGATTTTGACAATACCGAAAAAAACGATTATTTGGTCGTTTCGCAGTTGTGGATACAAGGCGAAAGGCGAGTTCGCCCCGATTTAATCGTTTTTGTGAATGGTTTGCCGCTTATTTTTATTGAGTTAAAAAACAGCAATATTGATGTCTGCAATGCGTATGATGATAACCTAACACGGTACAGAAGCCATATTCCACAACTTTTTCATTACAATGTGGTCTGCATTTTAAGCAACGGCTTAGAAACGAAAGTAGGCAGTTATAACTCTGGCTATGGGCATTTTTTCAATTGGTTGCGCCCCGATAGTGAAAATCAAGTACCCGATACCCAACGCATCAAACAATATGCGGTCAGCTTGGATTACGCTGTTTTGGGTCTTTGTGAAAAAAAGCGTTTATTGGATTATGTCGAAAATTTTGTGTTTTATTACAAAGATACTGTGAAAATTGCCGCAAAAAACCACCAATTCCTCGGAGTCAATAACGCCATAGACAATTTTAAAGACCGTTTGAAACACGATGCCGCAGGAACAGATACGCACAACAAAGGTAAATTGGGTGTTTTTTGGCATACACAAGGCAGTGGTAAAAGTTACAGTATGATATTTTTTGCCCGCAAGGTTTTTAGACAATTTACGGGTAATTACACCTTTTTGATAGTGACGGATAGAGATGATTTAGATGGTCAAATATACCGCAATTTCCTACACGCCGAAGCTTTTACAAAAGGCACCAAATGCCAACCTAAAAATAGCGAAGACCTTAGAGAGATGTTGCAAACCAACACGCGCTATATTTTCACATTAATTCAAAAATTTAGGTTTGATAAAGGCAGACAATACCCCATTTTATCCACCCGCAACGATATTATAGTCATAATTGACGAAGCCCACCGCACGCAATACAAGGATTTGGCTGAAAATATGCGAACAGGATTGCCCAATGCCCAATATATGGCATTTACAGGCACGCCTTTGTTTGGGAGTAAGCAATTGACCAATAATTGGTTTGGTGAAACCGTTTCAGCTTATGATTTTAAACAAAGCATTGCAGATGGCGCAACTGTTCCCTTGTTTTATCATAAAAGAGTGCCCAGCGTTTTGATGCAAAACAACGATTTGGATAAAGACCTTGCCGATATTGTCAGCGATGAAAACCTCACAAATGAGCAACAAGCCAAATTGGAAAGAGAATTTGCCCAAGAAATGAGTGTCATAAAAGCCGATGACCGATTAGAAACTATTGCCAAAGACATTGTTTATCATTTCCCTCGAAGAGGTTATTTAGGAAAAGGCATGGTGATAACAATTGATAAATTTACGGCTGTGCGGATGTACAACAAAGTAACCCGACTTTGGGAAGAAGAAAAACGAACGGTACAAAAAGAGATAAACACCTGTAAAGAGGGCAGTGAAAAAGAAGATTTGAAAAGGATATTAACTTGGATGCGTAGGGCTAAAATGGCTGTTATTGTCAGTGAAGAGGCAGGTGAAAATGAAAAATTTGAAAAACAGGGATTGGATATAAAAACGCATCGCAAAAAAATAGATATGCCCGATGAAAATGGGCAAGATTTAGAAAGTAAATTTAAAGAAGGACAAGACCCTTTGCAATTGGTTTTTGTGTGCAGTATGTGGCTCACGGGCTTCGATGCCCCAACTGTCTCCACTTTGTACTTGGATAAACCCATGAAAGACCATACTTTGATGCAAACAATTGCCCGTGCCAATCGGGTTACAGATTTTAAGATACAGGGTAAACCTAAAACCAATGGTTTGATAGTAGATTATTACAATGTTTTTCGCAATCTTAAAAAAGCATTTGCTTCTTATGGCGGTGGCGATATAGATAAAGGTGGAGAAGATACCCCTGCCCAAGAGAAAGACCAATTGTATGTTTTATTGCAAGA
>JAYUQN010000141.1:0-2187 GCA_043756725.1 Saprospiraceae bacterium | reverse complement strand
AGCGTCTCCTTACACAATGAGGATTTTATCAACTCAAAAGATATTCGCATGGGTGACCAAGTGCTTGTTGAAAGGGCAGGTGATGTGATTCCTTATATTGTAAAATCATTTGCCGAATTGCGAACTGGCGCAGAAAAGCCTATTAAATTTCCTGAAATCTGTCCTTTCGATGAAACCAAAACGGTTCACCTTATTCGAGAAGAAGGCGAAGCCGCTTGGCGTTGCCCTACATGCACGTGTGGAAGACAAGACTATCAAAAATTTGTTTTTCACACCTCCAAAGATGCAATGGATATTGAAGGCTTATCAAAAGCCACCATTGAGCGTTTTAGACAAATGGGTTGGCTAAAGTCTGTTGCTGATTTATACCGTTTAGATTATGAAGCTATTTCAAAATTAGAAGGTTTTGGAAAAAAATCTGCCATTAATTTGGAACACGCTATTGAAGCAGCCAAAAAAAATCCCATTCAACGCCTTTTACACAGTCTGTCTATTCATCATTTGGGTAAAAAAGCAGGAAAACTTTTAGCCGCTGAAATTGAACATGTCTTGGATTTGAAAGATTGGACGCTTGAAAGATTCAAAGCGGTCAAGGAAATTGGTCCCGTAGTCGCTCAAAATGTCATGGAATATTTCAGCAATGAACGCAATATTGAGATGTTGAAAGAGATGGAAAGCATGGGCGTAAATATGAAACCGACCGAAGAAGACCGTAAAGCGACCGTCAATACTGAGGGGGTGCTTGCGGGCAAGTCTATTTTATTTACAGGCTCTTTGATGCAATTTACGCGGGACGATGCTGAAAAAGCTGCCGCCGCCGTTGGTGCTAACATTGCTTCAAGCGTTTCAAAAAATTTGAACATTTTAGTGGTCGGTGAAAAAGCAGGGTCTAAATTGAAAAAAGCGCAGGATTTGGGAATGGTTCAGATTTTGACGGAGCAGGAGTTTGTGGATTTGATTGCGTAAAAAAAACGTCCCGATAGCATAAGCTTCGGGACATCGCATCAAAAAAACAGCAGGATATTAAAACGAGAGAAAAATCAAGTTAATAATAGTTGGTTGGTTGGTTAGTTCTTTTAAAAACTAACTAACGAACCAACTATTAATGTGAATAATGGGTCAAAAAGCCCCTTTAGGGGTGCAATATTGGTAATAACTGAGCAATAATCTTCCCAAAAGCCCCTTTAGAGGTGTAATCTTAGCACTCAATATAAGGGGCTTATCGGAGCAGGTTTGTAGCAACATTACCAATATTGCACCCCTAAAGGGGCTTTTAACCCATTATTCGCATTATTATTAAAACTGACTAATTCTCCTAATCACTTTATATAATTTTGTATATTCATTCACTTCTTCAATGAATGGGTCATATTCCAAATAGTTGGCAGAAATCATTTTCAATTGAATGACACGACCCGCACGGTTTTTTATGACCTGTACATATTTAATCCATACATTGCCGCTTGTGCGAACCGCATAAATTTCATTGTCTTTTATATCGTGTAAACCACTAATTTCACGGCAAATGACAATATCACCGTTGCTAATAATGGGTTCCATTGAGTTACCACTAATAGGAAACGCTACCAAATTGCCACCAGAGATGCCGGGAATAGAAAAAGAACTATTGCTTTCTCTTGTGAAACTGTCAATCGCAACAGATGTGCCTGCAAAGGCTTCCACACTTGTGAAAAGGATGTTACCACCACGGGCTTCACCCGTCATAAACATATTGTAGAGCTTGCTCTCAGGTGAGTCATTGTCGAAAGGAGAACCGACCCCATCAATCATGTACTCTTCATTGATGCCATAAGCACGGCAAAAGGCACGAGCCTGACCATAATCAATTACACGCTTGCTACCTCCATCGAGATAAGCGCGGATAATATGCCCATAGCTTTTATTGCCTAAAACACGTTCGGCAACGTCACCAACGCCACGACCATTGCGGTCATTTTTGACGATGGTGTTACGGTCTTCAAGCATTTTGAAGACTTTTACAAATCGGTCATTCAGTTGTACTCTATCTTCGCGTATCATAGTGATTTCACTTTTAAATTGGTTAAAGTATATATTTTTCTACCGTTTTAAACAAAACTATTATTTAAGCTCCAAAGTTAAAACAAAACTTATTTATAAACAAATTTTTTCAATAGAAATGTTGTATTTTGTTTTATATTTTTTTAA
>JAYUQN010000140.1:0-2187 GCA_043756725.1 Saprospiraceae bacterium | reverse complement strand
TGAGTAAAACCCTTGTGTCAAAGTGAAA
The DNA here is from genome assembly GCA_043756725.1 of Saprospiraceae bacterium. Lineage (GTDB taxonomy): Bacteria > Bacteroidota > Bacteroidia > Chitinophagales > Saprospiraceae > JAAFJT01. Next base: position 2,159 of record JAYUQN010000140.1, on the reverse strand, counting down.
GGAAAACCGCTGCCAAAATTCCAACGTGCGGCTAATTCCCAGCTTTTATTAGTGCCAAAAGTGTAGGTTGTCAAAAAATTAACATTGTTTCTACGGTCAAAGTTAGTTGGGTATATTTGCGCACCATCATCCCGTTTCACATAAGCGTGAGATAAAGTTGCCCACAAATAAAGTCCATTTTTTTCATATTTAGCGGTCATATCCACACCATAGGCTTTGCCCGTTTCAGCGATATAATTAGGGTCTGTAAATTTAGATTTCAAGCGGTTGATATCCACCAATTGGGTCATGTTTTTATAATAACCTTCGATATTTAGTTCCAAATTTTTATTAACATCTACTTCAAAACCACCAATGGCATGCACTGCTTTTTGTAGGCGACTACCCACTTCTTGCGTCGTGCCAGGCTTAAAAAACTGCTCTTCGGGTCCACTCAAAAAACCGACAAAAAGATTGACAATATCCTTTTCACTGACGGTGGAAATCAAGTTTTGAGAGTAGAGACCTCCACTCAGTTTGAAGCGAAAATTGTCAGAAGCATTTAGTTTTGCGGCAAAACGGGGTTCAAAAACCGTTTCACCCAGAGCGGAATAGTTATGAAAACGCACACTTGGCTCAATCACCAATTTGTTTAAAGTCTTGCGATAACGCACAAAAGCCGCTATTTCCGTCGTATTTTCTTCTTGTTTATAAGTGAAACCCAACGGGTTATTGAACGCCACGAGGGTGTTGAAACCACTGATTTCAGCCCCATATTTCAACTCGCTATTGTTGCCAAAGACGGTAAAATCTAAGATGGCGCTGAAACTATTGATACCACTTTTACGCGGCGAAGGGTCGGCTTCTTGGAGAGAAATATCGTATTTTGAATAAGTTAAACTGCCGCCGACAATCATTTTCATACCCGAAGGAATGAGGGTGAAATTTGCGCCGTAGCCTTGCGTTTTCCAATTCAAATCAGCCACATTCGAGTAGTTGACACGGTCTGTGAAATTGAAACCGAACAGATTAACTTTGCTACCATTGCTTGAGACTAAGGAAACTTTACCATACAAATCCTTGTAATCAAAAGGCAATCCGCTACTGTCTCGCCCCGCATATTTGTAGAGCGATTGACCCGTTTCAGGCAAAAGCGATTTTTTACCCGTCAAAAGAAAAGACATGCTGCCACCTTCGTCATTTTTCAACTTAATAATAGGTCCTTCAATCAAGGCTTTTGCTTGAAAAGGCGAACCACTTATCAAACCACTGAGGCGTTTTTTATTGCCTTCTCTGGTTTTTATATCCACTACCGCACTCACTCTGCCGCCATATTCGGCATTGAAACCGCCAGTCAAAACATCGGCGCTGCGGATGGTTTCGGTTTCAAAAACAGAGAAGAAACCGATGGAGTGAAACGGGTTATAAATGGTCATGCCATCCAATAAAATTTTATTTTGCACAGGACTGCCGCCCCGTATATAAATTTGCCCGCCCTGGTCGCCAGAGCTGATAACGCCGGGCAAAACGGGCAAATATTGCGCAATATCGGGCGCACCACCCGTAGAAGGCATGGATTTTATCTGCTTGGCAGTCACCGTAATTTGTGAAACTTGGGCAGTCGTGCGCGCTTTTTCACGCCTTCCGCTTACTTCTACCACATCCAAACTCTTCGCCGCTTCGCTGATAGACAAGCTGCGATACGTAATAGACCCCTCAGTAATAGACAATTTTACAGACAAACTATCATAACCGACAAAGCTCACAAACAAGGTTTGGTCACCCGAAGGCACATTGTTAATTTGAAAAAAGCCTTGAATATCGGTGGTTGCGCCCAGTGACGTCCCTTGTAGTAAAACATTGGCGTAGGGAATAGGCTGCCCATTGGCTTGGTCATAAACATTGCCGCGCACAATGGTATTTTTTTGAGCCAAAAGGGCGCATGAAAGAATCGTAAAAAACGGTATTAAAAAATTTTTTAGCATTTTATAAGTAGTTGTAGCTTAGTTGTAGCTTAGTTGTAGCTTCGCCTTTAGGCGAACCCGTTTAAACGCCTTTAGGCGTAGATTTCATATAACAACTAAGAGCATGTTTAAAAATTTAGCTCTGATTTATTGAAAATTTTGAAATTAAATATTGACTAACCACGCCCTTTAGGGCGTGGGCAGAGAAATTAGTCT
>JAYUQN010000139.1:0-16462 GCA_043756725.1 Saprospiraceae bacterium | reverse complement strand
CACTCCAATCCAATGTACAAGGTATAGCGAAATGGTTGTTGCTTTTCAAAGTCAAGTCCCTTTTACCTGCAAAACTTTGACGCAAAGCATTGGCTACAATTATGCTTGACGGAATACCATATTTTTTACGTTCGCCCACAGCAACATCTTTAAACCGTTTCAAATAAGCCCATTGTGTTGCTTCGTCAATTTCAGGCATTTTATCCTTGTCACTATCCGAACTAAATAAATTCCCCAAAATACTGAGGGGGGTGCTTTCTTCGGTTTTCACCTTATCGGAAGCTGTTACTTTAATGTCGGGTGATTCTTTTCTTTTTTCAGTTTTTTTTTGCCCCTCATTTCCGTTCATCCGAATACTGAAACTGAGTTCTTTTCGGAAACAAGCGAACAATATCAATATCAAAAGGCTCAATTTGAACCAATGCCGGCGGATGTATTCTCCAATTGCTGCGATGATTGTTTGTGATGCCATGGCTTTTGTACCTCCTTAATTTTTAATGTATGGTCTTTTTTTTTACAGCAGCCCTTCGTTCTTTTAATGATGGTACAAATATAGAACTTTTTGTTTTATAAATACAATTTTTTTAAAACATTTTTTAAATTATTTTTTTCATAAATAATAAACCCTTCATCTTCAATGGTTTATGAAATAAAAAAAACGGCTCATCAAATTTGACAAGCCGTTTTTTAATTATAAAGATCTTATTTCAATCTAAAATTTCAAACTTAGTATATGGCACTAAAGCTTTGGGGATACGCACCCCCTCAGTCGTCTGATGATTTTCAAGCAAAGCCGCAATAATGCGCGGCAAAGCCAAAGCCGAGCCATTGAGTGTATGCACAAATTGGGTTTTACCACTGCCATCTTTAAAACGGCATTTCATGCGATTGGCTTGAAATGTTTCAAAATTAGAAACAGAGCTAACCTCCAGCCACCGTTTTTGACCCGCCGACCATGCTTCAAAATCATAAGTCAAGGCAGAAGCACTGCCCATATCGCCACCACAAAGTTTTAAGATACGATAAGGAAGTTCCAATTTTGCCATTAGTCCTTTTATATGTTCCACCATATCCATTAAGGCATCATAAGATTTATCGGGATGTGTGAATTGCACAATTTCAACTTTATCAAATTGATGAACACGATTTAAGCCTCTTACATGCGCACCATAGCTACCCGCCTCACGGCGAAAACATTGGGTATAGCCACAAAATTTGATAGGCAAATCTTTTTCATTCAATATTTCATCGCGCAAAATATTGGTAATCGGCACTTCGGCAGTAGGGATGAGGTACAAATCATCTTTTTCAACATAATACATTTGACCCTCTTTATCAGGAATTTGACCTGTGCCACGCGCAGAGGCTTCATTGACAACAAGAGGGGGAATTATTTCTTCAAACCCAGCTGCTTGTGCTTCGTCTAAAAAGAATTGTATTAAGGCGCGCACCAATTTAGCCCCTTTTCCTCTGAAAACAGGGAAACCGGCGCCTGCTATTTTTACACCCAATGGCAAATCAAACACGGTGTACTTATCTGAAATATCCCAATGTGGCAAAGCACCCTCGCCTAAATCAGGTAAATCACCTTTCCATGCCTGAAAAACGTCATTGTCGTCGGCTGTTGTACCAAATGGCACAGAGGCATTTGGAATATTAGGCATCCCAATTAAAATATTATCTAACTTCTCAACTGTTTGGTACAGTTTTTCCTCTAAGCTCTTAGACTTGGTTTTCAGGAGATGCACTTGTGCTTTCATAGCCTCCCCCTCAGTAGGATTTGATTTCATCAATCCACCGATTTGTTTTGAGAAGCGATTGGATTCAGCAAGAGTATTGTCCAATTCCATTTGAGTGGCACGGCGCAAATCATCAAGAGTAGAGACCTCATTGATAATATTATTGACCGCCTCATCAGACCAGTTGCGTTTTTTCAAACCAACCATCACCCTTTCTCTTTGTTCTCTGAAAAAATTGAGTTGAAGCATTGTAGTAAATTAATGTAATAAAATGGTAATAAAAATGAAGAAATAAATTTTTTGCAAAAATAATATTTGCAAATTAAAAATAAAGATTATCTTTGCGACAATTAAAAGCGCAAACGAAAAACGACCCTTATCATTAACACGCCGATTTTATAACATTTCCCTTGATTCTTACGTTTATACATATCGGATTGTTGTAAATCCTGTTCCTCTAAAAATTTATCTATCACATTTATTTATTCGGAACTATTTTTGTCGGCTTGCTCCTATTGGCAACAGGACATATTAAATCACTGAAAAGGACACCATAATTTTACATAATCCAAAAGATTCTTAAACTATTGATAATTATACACTTTCGCTATTCACCAACGACCCATTATGCGTCTTCATCATATTATTTAGAGAAAAACTTTCTGACCCTTCTTGCGTATGCTTGTTCTCAAAAAATAGAGCATGTAAGATAGAAAAACTCAGTATTGTCAATCTATTCTTAAACAATTATTCCGCTTATCCGTCTTTGGAAGGTACATTTTCTAAAAATGCTTATCCATAAAACGCTTTTGCATAAAAAGCTTTTCGGTTGTACCAATTATAATATATACCATAAATTACTAATAAATAGAAACGCATTTAAAGATTTTCTTTTTACTAACATTTTTCCACATGAAGTATGATATTTTGCAATTAAATGATATGCTTGTTCCAGAGTTGAGAGATATTGCTGCACAGTTACATGTCGCAGACCATAAAAAACTCAGCAAGCAAGATTTAATTTATAAGATTCTTGATGCCCAAGCTGTGTCTTCCTCTCCCGAAACACAATCTGCTGAAATACTTGTAGAAGACAACACGCCCTACGGTAAAATTCCTACACAGACTAAAGCTATTGATAACAAAGAAGCTCGCATGGAAAAACGACCACGAAAACGTCTGGACAATGAGCCTGAAAATGGTAAATTGTTTAAAGATGATAGACCTGTTAAAACATCACGTTCACAACTGCGTTTTGACCCCATCCCTCCACGGCTCGAGCCTATTGAAGAGGAGCCTGTAACATCCCTATTGCAAATTCCCGATGATGACGATGATGATTTCATCAACCCAGCTTTGATGGAATTTGATGATTATTCTCATATACCCGAGCCTAAAAAAGAGCATAAAAAAGGGAATAGACATGACCAGCAGCCAAACTCTGGTGAGGTGATGCCTGCTATGCCTAAATTTAATATAGAGTTCGATGGCGTTATCGAAGGCGAAGGTGTGTTAGAAATGATGCAAGATGGATATGGTTTTCTTCGCTCCGCCGATTATAATTATATGACTTCCCCTGACGATATTTATGTATCTCCTTCGCAAATAAAATTGTTCGGTCTTAAAACAGGAGATGCCGTCCGAGGTGCTATTCGACCACCCAAAGAAGGTGAAAAATATTTCGCCCTCTTGAAAGTCTCCAGAATAAATGGTTTAGAGCCTCATGATGTACGTGACCGTGTGCCTTTTGATTACCTCACTCCTCTTTTCCCTTCTGAAAAATTTACTTTAGCAACACATCCAACAGGACGTGATTTTTCAAATCGGATTATTGACCTTTTCACACCCATTGGTAAAGGACAACGCGGTCTTATCGTCGCACAGCCTAAAACAGGTAAAACATTTCTCTTAAAAGATATTGCCAACGCCATTGCTAAAAACCATCCCGAGTGCTATTTAATCGTTCTTTTAGTGGATGAAAGACCCGAGGAGGTGACGGATATGAAACGTTCTGTGCGTGGAGAAGTGGTTGCTTCCACTTTTGATGAAGCTGCTGAAAACCATGTACGTGTGGCAAATATAGTGCTTGAAAAAGCTAAGCGTATGGTAGAATGTGGGCACGATGTGGTCATTCTTTTAGATTCAATTACCCGTTTAGCAAGGGCTTACAATACGGTTGCCCCTTCATCAGGTAAAGTGCTTTCGGGTGGTGTGGAAGCCAATGCGTTGCAAAAACCTAAAAAATTCTTTGGTGCGGCTCGTAAAATTGAACATGGTGGCTCCTTAACTATTCTTGCTACGGCTTTGGTGGATACGGGTTCAAAAATGGACGCCGTTATCTTTGAAGAATTTAAGGGAACAGGTAATATGGAGCTTTCGCTTGACCGTACTTTGGCGAACAAACGTTTATATCCTGCCATCAATGTCAATAATTCATCTACACGCCGTGATGATTTGTTGCAAGACAAAGATACTATTTCGCGCCTCTTTATTCTGCGCAATCATTTAGCAGATATGAAACCTGAGGAAGCTTTTGAGTTTTTACAAAAGCACATGTTGCATACCAACAACAATGAAGAGTTTTTGCAGTCCATGAATGGACGATAAGTTCGATAATTATTATAGCACAAAAAAAATCCGACAAGCTTGCGCTTCTCGGATTTTTTTACCCCCCTCTCCATAGGAGTCCCTTCGGACAGTATTTTATCACTTTTGAGCGTTTAAGATAGCTAAAACCTCTGTTGTAATCTCAAGACTTGGATTGACATACCAAAACTGGCTGCCCACCGCATCCGAATAGCTGATAACATAATCATAGCCCTTTTGCTTTTGCACTTCTTCTAAAACGGTTTTTATTTTTTTGCGCAACTCTTCATTAAATTTCATGGCTTCGTCAGAAAGTTCTTTGGCTTTTCTGTCTCGTTCTCCTGTCAAAGCTTGCTGCCTTGCGCCTAAACTTTGCTCTTCTTTTTGCAATTGTGCGGGCGGCACTGTGCCTGATTGCGCTTTTTGTTGTAATGACACAACGTCATTTTGAAAATTTCTCGCTTTGGCTTCAAAAGCCGATTCCATGCTGCGTTGCTTTTGCGTCATGGCTTCATTTTTTTGTTTAAACCATGTGTATTTGTCTTGAAGCGAATCAATATTGACAAACATGACTTTTGACCCTGCGGCAATGGCTGCTTGAGCTGCTGCCGTCGAATCCTTAGCTGAACCGCTTGCTTGGGTCGTTGCATTTTTGTCTTTACAATTTGTAAATAAAACACTCATGAAAACGAAGAGAATAAAAGGTATTTTTTTCATTTAAATTAAAATTTATTAAAGCAGATTATCAATAATGTATTATAATGGGTAAATGACAATTTTGGGGTTTAAAGTTCTGATTTTTGAACAATCCCTTAAAATCAAAAATTGCTTCATTATTTAAGGTGTCAAAAGTAGTTGTTTTCAGTAAAATAAAAAATTAGGCTATCTTTTTTAAAAATAAATTTTGGCTAACACGGCTACTCACAATGACATCACCGCCTTGTTTCAAACTTAATTTTAAAGAATCATCAAATTCAAATATTTCAAGTAGTGTTATTTCTACACCAAGCGTTAGTTTTTGCTTGTCCAAATATTGTAAAAAAGCAGATGAGTGTTCTTGAACGCCTACTATGATTCCTTTTTCACCAACCCTCATGTCACTCAAAAGCACTTGTGGACGGGGCGTAAAATTACCTTCTGCATCTGGAATGGGGTCGCCATGTGGGTCAAATCTTGGATGTCCTAAAAAGCGTTCAAGACGATTGATGAGGTCGGTATCTTGTATATGCTCCAATTCTTCGGCAAGGTCGTGGCATTCATCCCAAGCATAATTCAGTTTTTCACATAAAAAAACTTCCCAAATGCGGTGCTTTCTGATAAGAGAAGTTGCCAAATCCCCCCCCTCAGTAGTCAGCGTCACACCTTTAGCTTTTTCATAATGTACCAAACTTTTGCTTTTTAATCTATTGAACATATCTGTCACTGATGCAGCAGTAGTGTTCATAGCTGCGGCAATAGCATTGGTGGAAGCGGCTTTGTTGTCCCGTTCGGTTATTTTATAAATTGCTTTGAGATAATTCTCTTCTGTTTGTGAAATCATTTATAGATAATATGGTGTAATTATTATTGAGCCTATTAATTGTGATTTTAAAACAAGGAGGTTAAATGTCACCTTAGAAAAACTCCCCCACATACTAAAGTGTGCAGGGGAAGCCTGTTCTCCTTAAACTTTCATTCGCAGTGAAAGTCACGAAAACTTCTTATTCAAAATTTAAAAATCAAAATTATGACAAATTTTTCAAAAGTAATTACTTTTTTAGTATTTGCATCTATTACTTTACTCGTAAGCTGTAAGAAAGATGCATTAAATTCTGTTTCTCCTTCAGTTTCAGCACGACAATCTAATGTAACGCCTCTTGAAAACCTTATATCTGACCCCAATGATAAGGAAAATGAGAACATTGACCGACAGAACGTTGAAATTGCTAAAGTTTTACTTGAAATATCAAAAAGCAAAGAATTTTCAAATTTCATTGTAAAAACAGCTAAAGCCAATAGTGGCACGGTCAAATATGCTCAAATCTTTGAAAAGTTTCCAGATTTATTGCCTAAATTCGATAATACAGTTATAGCTAAAAGATTCGCCAAAAGTAATTCTTTCATCGAAGAATCAGATTACGATTTTGTACACGCAGGGTATGCTTACGAAAGTGTTATCTTTTTACCAAATTACGAGACTATTCCAAACGTAGAAATTGATGTTGATGGATTAATAGTTTCTCCAGCGATTGAAGTTGATGACGATATTGCTAATGAAAACTACGATTTGATATATTCATGGGAATTGCAATCAGACGGTAGTTCAATTGAAGTAAATATTGGCTCAAAAGATGCTGAGACTCAGCCAACACCTATATTTACTACAGGATTAAACATCGTGGGTAATCTTTCTGGCATACAACCCGTTGAATTAACTAAACAAACTCAGGATAATAGTAAGCACAATTCTACATCACTTGAGACGAGAGCCACATCAATTTGTAATACTGATTCCTATGTGCTTAACGAATTTTACGACAAAACCCGTTCACAAGAATTTTGTGGTGTTGGTATTCAACGTTTTACAACTTCTGGTGCAACAAGTGGTACGACAAAAGGAATCGGTGAAAGTGTTGGAAGTACGCCACAACCTAATAACTGGTTTATCAAATCTGTATCGAGAAATGAAACAGGACGCGCTTTTTTAAGTGGTGTAGGACCAACTATCTCGTATGCTAAAATATTTTACCCTATTTTAGCTACTACTACTATCCACTTTGTTTATTACAATACTTATGAATGGGATTGGTATGCTACAAAAAAACCTATGGGAACCGTCAGATTCTCTGGTATAGCAGGAGTGCAAAGATTTGAATCCAGAAGAAAATATTATGAAGAATGGTTTACTTTTGATCCTGGTCCTGATTGTGGTAGAGATAATGGATTAATAGGTACTCTAAGTCATGTAAGAAATGCAAGATTTCCTTCAAGTAATATGCATAGTTCTGGGCAGTTTACTGAAATTTTTGACCAAAATAAAGGTAGTTTGCTTTTCAAAAGAAAGAATCCATAATTTAACATTGTTAATTATTTAAAACAAAACAGGTTGTGTTGAAATTTTTTAATCCTTCGTTTATATTTTCAGTTAAACATAGATTGAATATTTTTGACACAACCTGTATTTTAAAAATGAAAAAAAGTATATTATTCGTACTATTGCTCATATCTTCTATTATCAATAGAGCTTATACCCAAACGGGCATTAAATTAGACTATGCTTTTTATGATATTACAGGAAATAATATTTCTCTATCTATAAGCAAAGTATATATGAAAAAACATTATTTTTCAGGAGGGCTTAAATTTCACATTAACGATCCCTTAAGAGATATTCCGCTTATTTTTACCAGACAACTTCAATCACAAAACTTTATTGAAAATTTTGGGCTAACAGCAGAGTATCGTAGGCTTATTAAACTAAATTCATCTATTTATTTTTATCCTTTTTATAATTTTCAGTTTACACGTAAAAGCCCAATAGTTCCAGCTCATGTGCTGGATTTTAGTACAGGCGTATATTTTGATACCGTGTTAGTGTTTAAACCCATTAATTATTGGGATAATGCTATTGGGGTAGGTTTTGAATTTAAGATAAGCCGTAAAATGAAGTTTAATCTTAACGCTGGAGTTGGGGTGACATTTCCATTTTTATATGATAACTCATTTTTTGGCTCAGGTAAAATTACTTATGAATTTATAAAAATGTTTAGTAGTGGTATATCTTATACTTTGTCAGAGTATAAAAAACCTTTACGGAAGAAAACATAATTTTTTTCCATTTTTCATTTAAAAAATAGACCTTTGATTTTCGTAATTTGCTTCAAAGTACGCTCAATCACCTATTTTTTTAATGAAAATACTCATAATCCGATTCTCCTCTATTGGTGACATTGTCCTGACCACACCCGTTATTCGTTGCTTGAAACTACAAACGGGTGCAGAAATTCATTATTTAACTAAAAAGAATTTTGAAAAAATAGTACTTGCCAACCCGTACGTTAACCGTGTTTTGTCTATTGAAAAAGATATTTCAGAAGTTCTAACTGTTTTAAAATCAATGAATTATGATTATATTATTGATTTACATAAAAACCTCAGAACCCTCCAAGTGAAAACGGCATTGACAGCAAAATCGTATTCTTTTGATAAGTTAAACTTTGAAAAATGGCTCATAGTGAATTTGAAAATCAATATTTTACCCCCTAAACATATCGTGGATAGATACTTAGAAACAGTAGCGCATTTGGGTGTAAAAAATGATGGTCAAGGCTTAGATTATTTTATTCCAAAGGAAGATGAAATAGATTTGGTTTCAGTTGCTCCTCAAATAACGCAGCCTTATATCGCTTTTGTAATAGGGGCTGCCCATGCAACAAAGCGTTTGCCTGTGGAAAAAATCGTTGACATTTGCGATAAAAGTGCTCTCCCTATTGTGCTATTGGGTGGAAAAGAAGATGCGGCTAATGGTGCGCTAATCGCTTCAAAATCAAGACATTGTGTGGTGGATTTATGTGGAAAATTAAATCTCAATCAATCCGCATCCGTAATAAAACAAGCGTATAAAGTCATTACACATGATACAGGTTTGATGCACATTGCCGCTGCTTTTCAAAAAAATATTATATCCGTTTGGGGTAATACAATACCTGAATTTGGGATGTATCCCTATTTGCCTGAAAAGTTACGCAATGGAGATTGGACACATTTCAAAACGGCTTCCAATTTTATAGAAGTAAAAGATCTACCCTGCCGCCCGTGCTCAAAAATTGGGTACAATGAATGTCCAAAGGGACATTTTAAGTGTATGAAATGGATAGATACTGATTTAACTTGAATTAGGATTTTTAGGATTAGAAGGATTTAATAGGATTTTAGATTTTGAAAAGTGCGTTTGTCAACATCTAAAATCCTATTAAATCCTTCTAATCCTAAAAATCCTAATTCAAATTAAAGTCATCGAAGATTTTTCACCAAACAAAATCTTAAACTGTTGGTCTCGATAGCCCCATATTTTTTCTATTTGCGGGCGTATAAAAAATCTATCAATCAAAGGCTCTAAAAACCAGCCAGGCGAGAGATAGTGCAAACGGTCGGTCATCAATACATACTCTCCCTTGTCCTCAAAAATATGCTCATGCCGCCAAAAAACATAAGGTCCTTTCACTTGTTCGTCAACAAAACGATGCATAGGTTCCCAAACACTTATCTGAGTTCGCCAAAAGAAAGGAATACCTGACAATTTAATGCGGTAATCTATCAGTGCGCCCCCTTGCATTTTGAGGGGCATCGGCGTTAACATAGAAAAACTGACTTCGGTGGGTGTCACTTTATTGAGATTTTCAGCATTGCTAAAAAAATCAAAAACTTCCTTTAATGGGCGATGTAGTTTTGTTTCAAACGACAAAAAATGTGGTTTCATTTATTTAGATTATTTAACTGTAAGGTTCTACAAATTATCAATACAGGGTTTTATCACCCTTATATTTCCACTCTTTGAAAGCGACAAGTCCTTCTTTTCTTAAAACTTGATAGGTGAGAATTTTGCGTTTGGTAACAGGAACCTTCAATTCTTTGTATAAAAAATCATCATCAAAATCTATAGCCGCTGCATCTTTACGCGTACAGGCATAGACAAGACGCTCGGGGCGTGCCCAATAAATAGCACCCAGACACATAGGGCAAGGCTCGCAAGATGTGTAAATGGTGCAACCTTCTAACTGAAAAGTTCCAATATTACGACAAGCATCTCGGATAGCAACCACTTCCGCATGGGCTGTAGGGTCATTTGTAGCAAGAACACGATTATTGCCATAGCCAATAATAGCACCTTCGCTATTGACCACGACGCAGCCAAAGGGCCCACCATCTCCATTTCTCATACCTTTAAAAGACAGATCAATCGCTTCACGCATGAAAATTTTATCTTCCTCATTTAAAGGTTTTCGCCCTTCATTTTGTTCCATATTTTTTATTTTTTAATGCTTTATCTCTTCCAGCCGTAGTGGTGGATTTAACTGCTGAATATGTCAGCTGATAAATCCGCCACTACAGAATTTAAAATAATTCTCCTTGTGTTTTGGGTATTTCGAAATCCAATAACCACTTTTTTCGCTCTAAGCCCCCCGCATAACCCGTCAAAGATCCATCTGAACCTATGACTCTATGACAGGGTAAAATAATGGCTATTTTATTCTTTCCATTTGCCATACCCACTGCCCGAATGGCTTTCACGTCTCCTAAAGCTTTTGAAATATCCATGTAAGACTTTGTTTTACCAAAAGGTATTTTCGACAATTCATGCCAAACACGAATTTGAAAATCTGTACCCTCAAAATCAAAAGGAATATCGAAAGATTGTCTTTGTCCTTTGAAATATTCGTCTAATTGATTGATTGCCAGTTGGTTATAAGCATTAGCCTTTTCATCAAATTGCTTGATTTCTACAAAATTAACAGAGCGAACACCCCCGTCAGTAGCTTGCACTTCCAACAAGCCAAGTGGCGATTGATAGTATAACGTTTTAAGATTGTCATGGTTCGAGCGATTTATTTTCATTAGGCGACTAAATTTTAAAGATTTTTAATACTTTTTATTCGTGAGAAGATTTATCTCCTCCATTTGTCAGACAAAAGCACTTCTACATCTCCAGCTGCTTCAAGCCCTGCGTTTCTTCCTTGTCCTTCAAAAATAAGTATATCTTTTTCAAAAAAGCGAATATTTATGATGGCTTGAAGACTTTCATTCACTTTACCCGTCATTTCACCGTGAATAGGCGAAACTAAACTACCCGTTCCCGCCTTAGTCGCTTCAATATCTAATTGATTTTTAGCATCTTTAAACGACAATTGAATATGATTCCCATCCAATTGCGTTTTCATTTTTGCGCCCGTATAGGTAGCAAACCGATATACTTTATTTTGAAACCAAAATACCACCAAATGCCCTACAAAATGATTACCCAACCAGGGGATATGCGCTACTGAGGCTAAGAGCGATATATTATTTTGCTTTTCATGTGCAAGAGAAAGTGCACTAAAATGATTGGTTTGTAGCCAAATCCAGCCTTTGGGAAAGGAAACGCCCCAATCTTTTTCAATATAACCCCGTCCATTCGTGAAATCTATTTTTTTACCATCAATTGTTAATTCGCCTTTAAGCGTATGGTTCAAACTAACAATGCCGTGATAACACTCCATGAATGGGACAAAAGAATACCAACCCATAATGCCGGGTGCACCTAATAATTTGGGCAAAGGTATGGTATTTTCAAAACTCAATTGCCCTTTTACATTCTCCAAATTCAACCTCATTTGCTGTGTAGAGAATTGATTATCACCTAATCGGACATCAAATATTTCACCAGAAGGTTTGAAATCTTGGCTGTCAAAACGGTGATAAGCTGTTGTGCATTTTTTACCATCCAGCACTTGAATAAAAGCATGGCTATCGCCTGTTTTGCCGATTGAAATACCCGGAATGAAGGCATAAGCATGCCTTTCAGTGGCATCAACTATTTTAAAATACCAGCCTTCAAAAAAATTTCGGGTTCGACCCCACCCGTGATACATGTCGGGATTCCAAGTGCTTCGCCAGCGTTTGAGAATATTTTTCATTTGACAAATATACAAAAACAGCGCAAGATACCCCCTCAGTGTTTTAAATGGGTAATGGGTAATGGGTAATATGAATTACTTATTACCCATTACCTATACATTACACGGTCATTATCTCTTTTTCTTTTTGCTCCACGATTCTATCTACTTTTTCGATGTACTTTTTAGTGAGATTTTGCATCTCTTCTTCTTTTTCTTTGCCCATATCTTCAGATAAGCCATTTTTAACGGCTTTTCTGATTTCTTCCATAGCGTCACGACGCGCGTTACGGACGCCAATTTTACTTTCTTCGCCACTGTGTTTTGCTTTTTTGACAAATTCACGGCGGCGTTCTTCGGTCAAAGGGGGAATAGAAAGGCGAATGATTTGCCCATCATTTTGAGGAGTGATGCCCAGTGCGGCTTCAAAAAGGGCTTTTTCAATAGTGCCAAGCATATTTTTTTCCCACGGCTGAATGATAATAGTGCGCGCATCAGCGGTTGAGACATTTGCCACTTGTTTGAGCGGAGTGGGTGAGCCATAGTAAGGAACCATGATGGCATTGAGCAAATCGGCATTGGCTTTGCCCGTACGGATTCTAACGAGTTCGTGCGCGAGGTGATCCATAGCATGTGTCATACCGTCCTCTGCGATTTCAAAAATAAGGTCAAGATCAGATAAATCCATTGCTGTTTAACGGTTTTATAAATAAAAAAAGGCTGTATTTTGGGTCATTTCCAAAACACAGCCTCAAAAGTAAGGGTTTTTTAAAAATTATAAATAACTTGGTCTAAATTCAATCGAATTTCATTAGTTTCTTCTAATTTTTTTATTATTTTTTCCAGATTCCCGTGCAAAGAGAGTTCTTGATTGTGTAAAAGTATATAATTTTTTAACAAACTCAACTCGGCTGGGCGATTTCCTGAGCGAATCAAACGGCGCACAGTCTCTTTTGCAGTCTCGTCAATGATAGATGGGTCACTGATACCTTCACCGCTACTAATGGCAACAGCTTCGCTGCCCCGCTCTCCAAAAAGACGGCTACCTAAGTCTATAGGTTTTTCAATTTTTATATCGGTGTTGGCAGAGATAGGCGGGTCTGAATAGTGCCCAACAGTATCTGGCATGGACTCCATGCCTTGCTGGCGAACACGGACGCAAGAACGCCCTGTGGAATTAATAAAATTAACCAAAGGGTCGAAAGCGGTATCATTGGAAAGAATAGCGAATTCTACGTCACCACTTATTTTTTCATGTAATTTACCCATTAAAAAGCAAATATGGTAGTTGAGGTCATTTTGAGAAGCGCCTCCAACCTCTATCCATTTTACATTTGCACCCATGCGTTGCATATCTTTCACAAGGATGAAAGGGATTGATTCTAAATCGGAACCAATAAACACGAAAATTTTATCACAAACTTTTTCGAGTTTTTTGAACCTCAGTTGTCTAAGTGTTTCAAAATCTAAAAAAACATAGCGGCGTAGGTGTGAAGTCATATCTAAAAAAATTACAAGTATTGGTCTTATCTGCAAACAAAATATTTTATTTCAGCCGCTAAGTTACACCGTTCAAAACTTTTATACAAAGTTTTATGAAAAATATATTTAAAAATAATTTATGATTTAATTTCAAATAATTGAAAATCAATATTTTACTCTTGATGAAAATAAGTATTTTATAACTATTTAGCAATAAACCTAAAACATTTTATAAGAGATAAAATGTTTACTTGAATAACTTTAAACGCAAAAAAAAACAGTCTGGGCACATAAGCCAAGACTGTTTCAGGTAATTTATTTCACTAAATCAATATAAAATCATTGTGTCGTAAAATGACAGTGAAAGGTGGTGTG
The DNA here is from genome assembly GCA_043756725.1 of Saprospiraceae bacterium. Classification (GTDB taxonomy): domain Bacteria; phylum Bacteroidota; class Bacteroidia; order Chitinophagales; family Saprospiraceae; genus JAAFJT01. Next base: position 2,649 of record JAYUQN010000139.1, on the reverse strand, counting down.
GGTCTGTAAAATACATTATACAAAGTCGAAGTCCCTTGTTTGAATAGGTATTTTCACCGACCCATTACGCACCACATCTAACCAAATCATTTTCTTTGTTTGTAAGGAAAACTTCCCTGTATTCATTCATGAGTGTCTTAAGGTTAATTGAGTTTTTGTGTTTAATTAAAATCGTTTATTTGTTTGAGTAAAAGCCCCAAAATTACAGCTTAAAAAGAAGTAGTTTTATAACTCTTCTTTAGTTTTATAAATATAATATATTTATTAAAGTAGATGTAAAACATTGATTATCACAATCAAGGTCTTAAAAATAGCGAAATGGGAAACGGAAAATTTATTAGAGAGAAGTCAAATTTTTATTTTGACTATTATCGAGTGGATTCCGTTTTTATGTTTATTTAAATTATTTGCTTCTTTCATTTAATCAAAAACTATACCAATTAAAGGTTAATAAAAATATTGTATTTTAAAATAATATAAACAACGTAAGCCTTTATTCGGAAAATGAGAAAATTATGCAAATTATTGAAGGTATGTTTAGTACAAAATGTCTATCTTAGACCCTTAAAATTTTTTATTAAAACATTATTTTCAAACCAATTCATAAAATCATTTGACTATGAAAAGACTTTTTAATTGGCTCATTATCAGCGTTTTAGCTTTACCTTTACAAGCCCAAGTAGCTGTTACGGATTCCGCTTACATTCGCGATAATTATGTAAAAAAAGAAGTTTATATCTCCATGCGCGATGGTATAAAACTTTTTACAGCCGTCTATACCCCAAAAGATGCCTCTAAAAAATATCCGATTATGCTTTTGCGGACGCCCTACACCGTCAGACCTTATGGGGCAGATAAATACCCCACATCTATTGCTAATCCGACACTTGTTCGAGAAGGTTACATCTTCGTTTTTCAAGATGTGAGGGGACGGTGGATGAGTGAAGGCGATTTTGTGGACGTGCGACCCATTACAACCTCTCGTAAAACTAAAGCGGATATAGATGAAAGCACAGATACTTATGATACAGTAGATTGGTTGATAAAAAACCTTGAAAACAATAATGGGCGAGTGGGCGTACGAGGTATTTCATACCCCGGTTTTTATGCTACCTGTGCCGCCATCGAAGCCCATCCTGCAGTCAAAGCTGTTTCCCCACAAGCTCCTGTGACAGATTGGTTTATTGGGGATGATTTTCATCATGGTGGAGCCTTCTTTCTGATGGATGCTTTCTCTTTTTATCCCAATTTTGGTCGCCCACGCCCAAAGCCCATACAGCCAAAGGATTTACAACAGGTTGAGATTAATTTTACCGACAACTATGATTTCTATTTAAAAATGGGTGCTTTACCCAATTATAAGAAAAAATTCTTTGGCGATTCTATTCAATTTTGGAATGACCTTATGGCACATCCCAACCTCGACGATTTTTGGAAAGCTCGTAGCATTCGCCAACATTTGAAAAATATAAAACCTGCTATACTTACAGTTGGTGGTTTATTTGATGCCGAAGATTGCTTTGGTGCATGGCGCACGTATGAAGCATTGGAAAAACAAAATCCTGCGCAATTGAAAAATAAAATTGTTATGGGTCCCTGGTTTCATGGCGCATGGGGTGGGCGTTCGGAAGGACAATCGTTGGGTAATATTCCTTTTGGATCAAAAACATCACAGTATTTTCAAGATGACATTGAATCCAAGTTTTTTGGTTTTCACTTGAAGGATAAAGGCACTGATGATATACCCGAAGCAACAATATTTGAAACAGGGAGTAATAAATGGACAAATTACACAGAGTGGCCTCCTAAAGCAGCAGTTTTACAAAATATTTATCTTCGTGAAAACAATAGATTAGATATTACCCCCCCCTCAGTATCTAAGACTTTTAGCCGTAGTTTTACGGATTGGGTAAGTGACCCTGCCCACCCAGTGCCTTACACCGAAGATGTACATAATGACCGTACGCGTGAGTATATGCTTGATGACCAACGCTTTGCAGCCCGCCGCGCAGATGTTTTGGTATTTCAAACAGATATTTTAACAGAGGATTTGACCATAACGGGTCCTATTGATGCCAATTTGTTTTTCTCTACTACGGGTACAGATGCTGATATTATAGTGAAAGTAATAGACGTACTGCCAGATAATGAGCCGCAATGGGAAGGAGCAAAAGTGCCTATGGGTGGTTTTCAAATGCTTGTAAGGGGTGAAATACTGAGGGGTCGTTTTCGCAACAGTTTTCTCCATGGGAGTCCCACAGGAGAAAAACCCGAAGCCTTTGTGCCAGAGAAAGTGACAGAAGTAAAAATGCAACTACCCGATATTGCACATACTTTCAAAAAAGGGCATAGACTGATGGTGCAGATTCAAAGCTCATGGTTTCCGTTGGCAGATAGAAATCCGCAGAAGTATATTGATATTTACGCAGCTCAAGATACTGATTTTCAAAAGGCAACGCATCGGCTTTACCACGATGCTAAAAACGCTTCCTATTTGCGTTTCTCTGTTTTGAAAAAATAAAAAAAAAGCCTTGCGCACACTGCAAGGCTTTTTTTTTGCGCTCGATCAAGGGCTCGAACCTTGGACCTACGGATTAACAGTCCGCCGCTCTAACCAACTGAGCTAATCGAGCAAATTTGTTTTTTGCT
>JAYUQN010000138.1:0-2188 GCA_043756725.1 Saprospiraceae bacterium | reverse complement strand
CTATTTTACATTAACCATATTTATTACCTTTAAAAGAGAAAGTACATAAATTATTTAATTTTTAAAATCTTTAACATGAAACGGATTATACACATATTTGTCTATCTCACGCTGACCATGCAAATATTTGGGCAAAGTGAATTCGCCCAAATTGGTACAATTTGGAAATACTATGGATATTATCCTTTTTTGAATACTTCCTATTTTATACAAGGAGAATCTGTAAAAGATACCATCATCCAAAATTTGTCATTTAAAAAGGTTACGAGAATTACTGAAGTAAAGAAATATTGTTACCCTAATTGTCCTTTGGAATATTATACCGATGCTAAGTATTTTAGACAAAGCAATGATAGCCTTTTTGAGTATGATTTTGAAAAAAATAAACCCATATTCTTTTTTAATTACAAGCTGCGAATAGGCGATATATTTGCTACAAATTACAGGATTGATGATTCTTTTTAGGGTACTTTTGCAACATATAAAGTAAGATGGGTGAATGATACACTAATTGGTGGAAAAAAATTAAAAAAATGGGATATTATCCAAACCCCTCAAACTCCAACAATTTTTATAGCACCAGCTAAAACACTCACAATAGTAGAAAGTATTGGTTTCATAGAGCGTTTTATTGGTAATGACTTCCAAACTTGTTGGAATGACTGTGACTCATATAATCTCTGTGGTTTTGAAAATAAAACGACAAAGATTTCGCTCGGTTGCAATTTGGTAAACATTAAGGATATTTCTGAAAATGTAAATTTTAAATTAACACCGAATCCTGTACAAAATCATTTAAAAATTGATGCGCCAAATCTGAATATAAAAAGTCTAAAAATCTATGATATTAATGGAAAAGCCATAATAAACACGGCTTATACTGAGGGGGGTGTTATAGATGTTTCAGATTTAGCGAAAGGTATTTATTTTGTGCAACTTATTGATTATCAATTAAATTCTGTCTTAAAAAAGTTCATAAAAGAATAGGTTTTAAAATAAAATTAAGGCTCTTTGACATTTTTAGCGGGATGTTGCTTTTGTCATTCCTCGTTCCTCGGAATAACAAAAGCAACATCCCGCTAAAAATGTCAAAGAGCCTTAATTAAAATATGTTTTTAAACCCTACGTAAAATTTTACAGGGTTTTCTTATAAAAAATAAATCCGTAAGATTTTCACATTTGTAGAAGAAAACAGAGGTTTCAATTCGTAAATTTGTGGTTTAAAATCCATTTTATGAAAATCACAACCATCGAAATTTACAAATTCAACGTGCCTCTCAAAGAGCCTTTCGTTATTGCCATTGAAACCATTACAAATGCAGAAAGTATTTTACTGAAAATCAACACCGATACAGGCATTTATGGTTTAGGCGAATGTAACCCTTACCGCAGTATTGCAGGTGAAACACAAGATACGTGCTTTGAAATAGCGCAATTTTTAGCTAAAATACTGAGGGGGGGTAATCCATTGGCTATCAACAATCGTTTGGCTGAAATGGATAAAATGATAGCGGGCAACCGCTGCATCAAATCTGCTTTTGATATGGCTTTGTACGATATTGCTGCTAAAAATGCCCGCTTACCTTTATATGCTTTACTCGGCGGTGAAAATAATCGCACCGTTCAAACTGATATGACTGTCGGCATCAATACGCCTGAATACATGGCAGAATCAGCTTTACGATTCAAAAATCAAGGCTTTCCTGCTATAAAAGTGAAATTAGGGAGGGATAAAAACGGCGATATTGAGCGTATAAAAGCAATTAGAAAGGCAATAGGTGACACCATGCCCTTGCGCATAGATGCCAATCAAGGCTGGGATGAAACCACCGCCATAGCCACTTTACGCGCACTCGAAAAATATGACATTGAACATTGTGAACAACCTGTTTCAGCCAAAAACATAACGGCTCTCGCAAATGTTAAACGCCACTCCCCTATCCCAATCATGGCAGATGAAGCCCTTTTTGACCATTTTGACGCACTCAATTTGGTACGCTATCAGGCTTGCGATGAGTTCAATATCAAATTATCAAAATCGGGTGGCATTCATAATGCGTTGAAAATCAATGCGATAGCGGAGGCAGCAGGCATAAAATGTCAAGTGGGTTGTTTTTCAGAAACCCGTTTGGCGATGTCAGCCTTAATGCACTTTATATTGGCATGCCCCAATGTTGTCCATTTCGAT
>JAYUQN010000137.1:0-5655 GCA_043756725.1 Saprospiraceae bacterium | reverse complement strand
CGCCTAAGGAAGCTATTTCCGTTCTTTTATTGGACGTTTCAGACATGTTTTTTATATTTTGGGGCAAATTTAGGTTATTTTATTAAGGTTTTAACCCCAATGATTTTAAGATTGCATCTATTTCACCATCCTCTAAGTCTTCTTTATCTGATTTATCATATATGGAAAGAAAATAAAAGATATCATCTATTTTTTTTACACAAGTAATAACCCTTGCGCCGCCGCTTTTCCCTTTATTTTTGGAAGAGATAGCCATCCGAATTTTATAACAATCTTTTCCAAGAGATTTGCCTTGCAATGGATTTATTTGCAAATCGTTTAATAGTTGTGCAAAATCTTGAGCAATTGAACGATGTTTTCTTGCAAGAGTTTTAATTTCTCTTTCAAACAAAGGGGAGTAAATAATTTCCATAGTATTTTACAGTAATCTCATGGTGAATGTTAAAAAATGGTTTAATTCGTGTTAATGGAAGGTTTATGCAACCTTTTCATTGCAAATTTCTTCTAATTCTTTGACCAAATCGTATGCTGAATTGCCTTTTATTTCGCCTCGTTGATGGCGTTCCACCCAATCAAGAGCCTCTTCCAAATCTTGTTTCATCTGCAATTGTTTTGGCGTAAGATTTAAAGTTTCAGCTTTAATATCCTCTACAACTCCTAAATTACTAAGCCAATTTAATATTACAGGCAATTTAGAATCATCTGTTAGTTGAAAACTTACTTTTGTCATATCTTTAAATTTTAAACAAAATTATACTTTTTTAGATAAAAAACAAAATTACTTTAAAATCACGAACTCAGTTCGACGGTTATTTTGCCGCCCTTGCTCCGTATCATTTGAATCTATCGGCATCGTTTTGCCAAAGCCTTTTGACAAAAGGCGTTCTGCTCCAACACCATTTTTCACTAAATAAGTTAAGACAGATTTGGCTCGTCTGCTTGATAAATCTAAGTTGTGCTCCTCTGAACCTTGACTATCGGTATGTCCTCGAATTTCGATGCGCATAGTTGGGTTTTCAGTTAATAAAAGTTTCAATTTATTTAATTCTGAAAATGACTCAGGTCTCAAATCGGCTTTATCGGTATCAAAAAAGACATTTTTCAAGATAATTGCCTTCTCTTCTTTCGGTTTTTCACCCCCTTCCCGTAGGGACTCCTTTGGAGCAGTAGTTGAAGGTGTTGAAGCGATAATTTTAATAGGTTGCAAATTTATTTCAAGTAAAAAAGGTTTTTCAGCCGTGTTTTTTTCAGCCAAATTGAAATTATCCGATTGAAATGCATATTGAGCTTTTGACACATTCAAAGCGTAATTTTTACCCAGAGGTAAACAGATTAAAAACTCACCATTTTCATCTGTATTTGAAACAATTATCGTTTTTTGAGTTGCCAAATCCACAATTTCGACTCGACTACTGAGGGGGGTCTTGGTATCGGTATCGACCACTTTTGCTTTTGCATACGTAACGGGTTGCGCTCTTGCAGCCACAGGCAACTCGAAAGCATAGAGGTCGTAATTAATTTTTGTTCCAGCAGCTGTATTCTCATCTTTAGCGTAAAATGCTGTTTTACCGTCAATACTCACCGACAAAGTAGCTTCGTCACCTTTTGTATTGATGGGATAACCCAAATTTTGTGGCATACTCCATGTGCTATCATTTTGAAAATGAGAAATATACAAATCTTGCCCCCCCATGCCAGCATGACCATTTGACGTGAAATAAAAAGTCACTCCATCAAGGTGCATAAAAGGAGCTTGCTCATCTAAAGGTGTATTAATAGGCTTACCCATATTGCGGGCTTCGCTCCATTTGCCATTTTCAAAAACGATATACCAAATATCGCGTCCACCCAAACCGCCTGCTCTATCACTCGAAAAATTGATGGTTTTTCCATCAGCAGAAATAGTGGGTTGCGATTCCCACGAGGGGGTTACGATAGGTGGAAAGCCCTTTGCAGGTGTCCATTTCCCATCTTTTTTTTGAGAGTAAAATATATCACACCCGCCCTGCACTTGTGGACGATTGCAAGCCGTATAAAGCAGCAACCGACCATCGGGTGAAATACACTGCGCCCCTTCGTTTTCATCGGTATTGAGTTCCAGAATAGGTTCGCCTTTCTGCCATTCGCCATTCACTTTTTTAGACATATAAAAATCCTCTTGTCTTCCTATCCGTGAGGTGTAAACTAAGGTTTCACCATCAGCCGTCATACTCGGTAAATACTCTGAATACTGAGGGGTATTGACTTTGTTACCCAGCGATTGAGGCTTGAAAGGCACAGGATTTTTCATAGCATTATCTATGAAACGTGCATCTTTAGCTAATTTTTCAGCCCTGTTACGTTTTTCAACAGAGACTTTTGCACTTTTAGCATAGGCTTCAAAATGATGAGCAGCTTCGCTATTTTTATCTTGTTTCAACTCGATATTGCCGAGTGAAAACAGCACTTCAGGCTCAAAATTGGGGTCTAATTTTTCAACTTTTTCAAAAGCGATTTCAGCTTCGGGTAGTTTGCCCTGTTTATAATATGCCGCTGCTTCTTGTATTTGAGCTTCTATAAAAGTGCCATCTATTTTCAAAGCTTCACTAAAGGCTTTCAAAGCTTTTTCAGGCTGAGCTTGCAAGTTATTTTGAATACCTTCATTATACAATTTTAAAGCTTTTGGCGAAGCAGTCTTTTTAGTCGTATAGTTTTGACCCAAAAGGAAGAAGGGAACGACAAGGTTCAAGTATAAAAAAATGTGTTTAACTTTTATAGAAATCATCATTATTTTTTTAGCAATAAAACGACAATTTTGAAACCAAATTTTTTGAAAATAAAATATAAATCGCAGTGGCGTATTTAACGCTATAATTTGGGTTCAAGTATAATAAATGGCAATGAGAATTTTTGAACTGCATGTTTTTTTTCGATTTAATACCACTCATAAATTTTCAAAACAGTTTGCCAGACCTTGTGTTTAAATAAAGACCATCTGTTTGTGTGTAGGGTATAAAATTATTAATTTCACATATATATATTATTAAAAGTATAATGAATTTAAAATCAATGCTCTATTTTTCATTCTTCTTAAAAAAACACACCCCTATGTATAAAATGAAATTTTAGCCTTTAAAAATTTTTTAAGTCTAAAAAATTAGTTCTAACTTTAATTAAAATTAGACAAACTAACATGACCTAAATGAGTAAAACGTGGCTCAATACCATCATGCGCTACGTGCTAAACAAACGCATGAGGCGCATTCGCTACTTCTCGGCACATCCGCATGAAGTACAATCGGCGCTATTGAGTCAATTTGTTAATGCTGCGCAAGATACAGAATGGGGAAGAATGCACAATTTTAAGCATATTAAAAACCCGTATCATTTTGCCCAAAACATGCCTGTTCAAGATTATGAATCGCTCAAACCTTATATCAATCGTATGATGCACGGTGAAAGCAATGTTTTATGGACAGGGCAAGTGAAATGGTTTTCTAAATCAAGCGGCACCACCAACGATAAAAGTAAATTCATTCCTGTCACTATCAGCAATCTCAAAACATGCCATCTCAAAGGCGGTTGGGATAGTTCGGCACTTATTTATAATGCACGACCCGATACGCAAGGTTTTGCAGGTAAAATGCTCATAATGGGCGGCACTTATGAGTCCTTTGAGCCATATCCACAAACCCGATTTGGTGATGTTTCAGCCTTAATGATTCGCCATTTGCCTGCCATTGGGAGTTATATCTATGCACCAAGCCTTGATATTGCTATTATGCCTAATTCTGAAGAAAAAATTGAGCGTATGGCACATGCTCTTATTAAAGAAGATATGCGGAGTATTGGCGGTGTACCGACTTGGACAGTGGTGTTGTTGCGCCGTATTTTAGAAATAACGGGTAAAAATAATATCCTTGAAGTTTGGCCCAATTTGCAAGTATATGTTCATGGCGGTGTCAGTTTCATGCCTTATCGTGAAACATTTAAGCAATTGATACCCAAAGATGATTTTACGTATTGGGAAATCTACAATGCATCCGAAGGTTATTTTGCTACGCAATGTGCTTATGGGGCAGACGATATGCTTCTCCTTTTAAATAATGGCATTTATTACGAGTTTTTACCTGAAAGCGAATGGTACGCCAATAACCCTATTGCGATACCGCTCAGTGATGTAGAAATTGGAAAACATTACGCGCCCGTTATCACAACCAATTCGGGTTTGTGGCGCTATGTGCCGGGCGATACAGTGATTTTCACTTCTACAAATCCTTATAAAATCAAAGTTTCAGGTAGAACCAAGCAGTTTGTCAATGCCTTTGGTGAGGAGGTTATGGTTGCCAACACCGATAAAGCTTTGGCTGAAACCTGTGCCACAATGGGCGCGCAAGTGAGTGAATACACCGTTGCCCCCGTTTATTTTAGTGGTAAAAACAAGGGTGGACATGAATGGGTCATTGAATTTGAGCGAGAACCGCCCGATATGGAAGCCTTTAACAATACATTGGATGCCAATCTGCAAAAAATAAATTCCGATTATGAAGCCAAGCGTTTCAAAAATATGGCTATGGAACGGTTGAGCCTTAACCCTGTGCCACGAGGTACGTTTCACTCATGGCTTAAAATGAAAGGGCGGTATGGTGGGCAAGGCAAAGTACCCCGTTTGGCGAACAATCGGCAATATGTGGACGATATTTTGAATTTTATAAGAAGTAGGGTTTAAGTTTTTAGTTTTCTAACAATCCCTTTTAGTTATGTAGATTATTATTACTTCTTCCCTAAAACAAAATTATTGCATATTAAACCTATAAACAATCACTCCACACTCCCCATTATTGCCCTTTGAAAACTTAAATTCTTTCGCATTTTGCACAGCAAGGCTAATCAAATCTGCATCAATCGTTGAAGAGCCAACGGCTTTAAATTTGGCAGTCGATACCCCCCCCTCAGTATTGAGGCATACGGTGACCGCTACACGCCCTGCACCAATCGGTCTTTCTTTTAAAGCAGGGGATGAAAGAAGCACACGCCCTTCCAAGCCCGTTATTTCTCCGGGGCTTTCCATTGTGGCACTCCTTATAGTATTATCTCTCACGAGGGTCGGTTGCACAGGCTCTTGTTTAGGTTTTTCAGGCACAGTCGAGTAAGCCGTTGGTGTTCGCACAGGCGCAGGAGCGGCAACTTGCATGGGTTGCTCAACTGATTTGGCGGCTACTTTGGGGTTGTCTCTTACCGTCTCTTGATAGTCAAATTTTATTTCTGATATAGCTTTTCGAGGCAGTATCATTTCCGTATCATCCTCTTGCAAAACCACAAGGCGATTGTTTTGAAAAGACATGACTTTGCCTTTAATGACCGTGCCGTCGTTTTTCAAAACACGGTCTTGAGCCGATAAAGAGAACACGAAAAGGAATAGCAGAAAAGAAAAAGAAAATTTCATCATTTTTTTTGTTTTTAATTTAAGACATAAAGTTACGGGAAAAAACACAAATAAAAAAATACAACATTTTTATATTTGTTCAAATTATTTTTCTTGTTAAATAATTGATTATCAAGTGATTATAAAATTTATTAAAAAAATATAAAACAAAATACAACATTTCTATTGAAAAAATTTGTTTATAAATAAGTTTTGTTTTAACTTTGGAGCTTAAATAATAGTTTTGTTTA
>JAYUQN010000136.1:0-2189 GCA_043756725.1 Saprospiraceae bacterium | reverse complement strand
TCGATTTAGTGAAAATGCCAAAAACGGGGGGAACTTTTTTTACCCGTTTGTACAGCCTATCCTTAGCATCTTTTAAAATCTTTAGCATCCTAATTCAAGTTAAAAAATTTTAATTCAAGTTATGAACCTTCAAACCCAATTTTTCACCTTCTGCCAACATCATTTTATAAGCCGCATCATAATCGTTCGGAATTTCACCATCCAACATCGCTTCTCGTATCGCCATTTTAATAATGCCTATATCGCGTCCGGGAGGAATATTAAAGGTTTCCATAATCAATTCGCCTGTGATAGGCGGTTGCCAATTGCGGATTTGGTCTTTTTCCTCCACTTCTGCACAACGCTGTTTGACGAGTTGGTAATTTGCCAAATAGCGTTTCACTTTTTCAGGCTGTTTTGACGTAATATCGGCTTCACAGAGGGTAAAAAGGTCTTCCAAATCGTCCCCCGCATCAAAAAGGAGGCGGCGAATGGCAGAATCTGTTATCTCTTCTTTTTGCAAACCGATGGGGCGATGGTGCATTTTTACGAGCTTTTGCACGTATTTCATGCGGTCGTCAACGGGCAAACTGAGGTTGCGGAACAAGCGTGGAACCATTGCGGCGCCGATTTCTTGATGCCCATGAAATGTCCAACCTTCTGCTTTATCCCATCGTTTTGTGGCAGGTTTGCCGATGTCGTGCATCAAAGCAGCCCAACGCAACCAGACGTTTTGCGTGTTTCTTGAAATATTATCAATCACTTGCAAGGTATGGTAAAAATTGTCTTTATGCCCTATGCCTTCTCGATTTTCAGCGCCTTGCAAGGCAGTCATTTCAGGAAAAAGGATGTGTAAAAGCCCTGAATTGAACAAAATTTTGAAACCTACTGAGGGGGTCGGCGAAGTCAATATTTTCTCTAATTCTGTTATAATACGCTCTTTTGAAATGATTTTTATGCGGTTTTTATATTCAGAAAGGGCATTAAGCGTCTGTGGCTCGATGGTGAAACCCAATTGGGTGGCAAAGCGAACCGCTCGCAACATACGCAAAGGGTCGTCGCTAAACGTTTTACCTGCTTCAAGTGGCGTCTGCAATTTCTTCTGTTCCAAATGCCGAATGCCGCCGAAAGGGTCAATAATTTCACCGAAATTATCCTCATTTAGGCTAACAGCGAGGGCATTTATGGTGAAATCTCTACGGTTTTGGTCGTCTTCCAAAGTGCCTTCTTCCACAGTGGGTTTGCGACTGTCTTGGCGATAACTTTCTCTGCGCGCGCCGACAAACTCAATTTCATAATCTTTACAGCGAAACATAGCGGTTCCAAAACGCGCATAAACTACAACCTTTGGCGTAGGACGCAATTTTGCTGCCACCGCTTCTGCCAACTCAATGCCACTACCCAAACACACAATATCCATATCTTTTGACGGGCGCGCCAAAAGTCTATCGCGCACGTAGCCCCCTACAACGTAAGCTGGGAAACCCAACTCTTTAGCGGTTTCACTGATGGTTTGAAAGATGTTTCGCTCGAAGGCTTGAACTTGAAAAATCATACACGCAAGAATGAGTTATAAATGATGAATCATTGGTGTTCAAAAGATTTTGTTTTAAAAATAAAGTATTGATTTTCAATAATTTATAATGCTTCTCGACAAAGGTTTAGTAAACGAAAAATTATTTTTTTTTCAAAAAAAATAATTTTTCGTTTACTAAACCTACGCACGAACCCTAATGATGATGAATGATAAATCTATAAAAGGCTAAGGATTAACTGTTAAATTTATTCGGGTTTATGTAGAGACGTTGCACTGCAACGTCTCTACGTAAACCTCGGTTAAAATTCCTGAGCTTAATGGCATTCGGCTAATGACTCCTTATTAGTGAATCAAAATTCTACATTAAATTTTTAAGTAATTTTACAAAAAACTAATTGAGGTGCAAATTTAGGGAAAATCGCTTGAATTTCATAAAAATACTGAGGGGGGTAAAAATAAAGCCGTAAAACGGATTAATTCGTTTTACGGCTTTATTTTAAGCCAATCCTTTAAAAATATCGTCCGCCGAAAGTGCAAAATCTGGTAAAACAGACGCAGCAGAACAGATAATTTATTGCTGTAATTTTTCGTGGGCAATTGTAGAGACGTTGCAGTGCAACGTCTCTACGTGGTTCATTTTAACAAGGTTATTGAAAAAAATGCCCTATTGCAC